>JAFECO010000213.1 GCA_018242085.1 Pseudomonadota bacterium | reverse complement strand
TCCTGGGGCAGGGAGGTGGAAATCCCGTTGGGATAGATCGTGTCGTCGTTAAGTCCTTCTGGCTCCAGGAAAATCTGGTGGCTTTCGCGGTCGGCGAACCGGCTCACCTTGTCTTCGATGGAGGGGCAATAGCGGGGCCCGGTGGAGGCGATCTGGCCCGAATACATGGGCGCCCGGTGCAGGTTGGCCCGGATGATCGCATGGGTCTGCAACGTGGTGCGGGTGATGGCGCAGGCGATCTGCGAGGTGGCGATCGTCCGGGTCAGGAAGGAGAAGGGCGCGGGCGGATTGTCCCCCGCCTGGGATTCCAGGCTGGCCCAATCGATGGTCCGGCCATCCAGGCGGGGCGGGGTGCCGGTCTTCAGCCGGCCCATCGGCAGGCCAAAGCTATAAAGTGTCTTGGACAGGCCGAGGGACGGTGGCTCGACGCCGTCGGTGACTTTCATCCGCCCGGCGGGAATTTGCGTCTCCCCGATATGGATCAGGCCGTTCAGGAATGTGCCGGTGGTCAGCACCACGGCAGCCGCGAAAATCTCCTGCCCGTCGGCGGTGCGGACGCCGGTGACCCGTCCGTGCTTTAAAATCAGGTCTTCCGCCGCCGCCTCGCGGATTTCCAATCCGGCGATCTGGACCAGCGCCTCCTGCATGGCAGCGCGGTAGAGCGCCCGGTCGGCCTGGGCGCGGGGGCCGCGCACGGCGGGGCCTTTGCGGCGATTGAGCAGGCGGAATTGAATTCCGGCCCGGTCCGCCACCTTGCCCATCAACCCATCCAAGGCATCGATCTCGCGGACCAGATGACCCTTGCCCACCCCGCCAATGGCCGGATTGCAGGACATTTCGCCCAGGGTCTCGAATTTGTGGGTGAGAAGAAGCGTGGCCGCGCCGGCGCGCGCCGACGCCGCCGCCGCTTCGCAGCCCGCATGGCCGCCGCCGATCACGATGACGTCATAGCCGCTCATGCGCGGGGAAATACGCGCATTGCCGCATCAGGGCAACGGCCCTTCGCTTCGCTCCGGGCGTTCGCCGCTTTCGCAGGTCCGCCGGACCTGCTCACGCGCTGGCGCGCGCCACGGCTCACTTCCCAATACAAAAATCCCGAAACACGGAATCGAGCAATTCCTCGACATCGACCCGGCCGGTGATGCGTCCGATGGCGCGCAATGCCAGGCGCAGATCTTCCGCGAACAGCTCCGGTTGATCCGATGGCGCGGTGAGGGCGTGACGCAGAGATTCCAGCGCGTGGCCGAGCGCTTCGCGATGGCGCGGCCGGGTGAGGGCGGGCGTTTGATCCTGTGTTTCCAGGCGTTCCGCCACCATCGCGGTCAACATCGCAATCAGTTCGTTGAGTCCTTCGCCGCTTTTGAGCGACAAGGAAATTCCGTCCCGCTTCTGAAAACCGGGCAGGTCGCTCTTGTTCCAGATCAGCAGATCGGGCGCGACGCCGGGATAATCCGTATACGGAACAGTGCCGTCGCGCAGCAGCAGCACCAGATCGCTCATCCCCGCCTGGGCCAGGGCCCGGCGCACGCCTTCGGCTTCAATCGCATCGCCCGTCTCGCGCAGGCCCGCGGTGTCCGCCACCTGCACCAGATAACCGCCCAGATTCAGCCGCAGCTCGATCACATCGCGGGTGGTGCCGGGAATATCCGAGACGATGGCAGCGTCCCGTCGGGCCAGGGCATTGATCAGCGAGCTTTTGCCGACATTGGGCGGGCCGATGATGGCCAGCTTCAATCCCTCGCGCAGCGCCTCGCCGCGGCGGTGGTCATCCATATGCGCTTGGATGGCCCCGATGATTTCCCGAACCCGGGCCCGCGCGGCGGCGAACTCCGTCTCTCCCACGCCATCGTCGGAAAAATCGATGGCCGCTTCCGCCCGGCTTAAGGCCGCGATCAAATCCGCCCGCCAGCCTTCGTAAAGATCGGCCAGCGCGCCGTCATATTGACGCAGCGCCTGGCGCAGCTGGGCGGGCGTTTCGGCGTCCACCAGGTCGGCGATGGCTTCGGCCTGGGTGAGATCCAGCCGGCCATGCTCCACCGCCCGCCGGGAGAATTCGCCGGGCCCCGCCGGCCTTGCCCCCAGCCCGGCCAACGCTTCGAACAGCCGCTCGCGAATGGCGCGGCCGCCATGGATGTGAAATTCCGCCACATCCTCGCCGGTGAAACTGGCGGGGGCGGGAAACCACAGCACCAGGGCGCGGTCGATTTCGCCGTCCTTCGCCCGCAAGCCGCGCAAGCTCGCCGTCCGGGGCGGGGGCAGGCCGCCCGACAGCGCGGCCAGAATGGGCCCGGCGCCGGGGCCCGAAACCCGCACCAGGGCAACCCCGGCCCGGCCGGGTGCGCTGGCCAGGGCAAAAATCGTCTCAACAGGCGCCAAAGTCAGGACTTTTCCTTTGGCTTGCCGCCCCGGGTCATGATGCTGGCACTGTCCCAAAGGAATTTCTGAAACTGGGTGAAGGCTTCGGTGCCGCCCAAAGGCGCCCAGGCCCGCATCAGGCTTTCCATATCGCCCGCTTCCATGGCCCTGGTCATGCGCGCCCGCATCTCGTCCAGCATCTGCTTCTGCAGCGGCGCCACGTCCGGCAGGCCCATCATCACCCGGGCCTCCTCCGGCGTCATGTCCAGTTCGATATGCATTTTCATGGGCGATTACCCTGTTTTTGGCTGCCCTTCCGAGCGCAGCCGGTTTCAGCTAAGAAGCGCGGCCCTTCAAACTTCCGGCGATCTTCCCTCATCGCCGCGTCCAATGGAACCAGCGATGAACGCTCTTCAGAACGCCACCAGCCCCTATCTTCTGGCGCACAAGGACAACCCGGTTGCCTGGCGGGTCTGGAGCAATGAGGTGCTGGCCGAGGCCGAAGCGGCGGGCAAGCCGATCCTGCTCTCCATCGGCTATGCCGCCTGTCACTGGTGCCATGTGATGAACCGGGAAAGCTTCTCCAACGCCGAGACGGCGCAGAAGATCAACGAGAATTTCATTCCCGTGATCGTGGACCGGGTGCAGCGCCCCGACATCGACCAGATGTATCAGGCCGCCGGCAATCTGATGGGCTTCAATGGCGGCTGGCCGCTCACCATCTTCCTCACCCCCAAGGGCCATCCTTTCTTCGTCGGCGGCTATCTGCCGGATGTGGAGAAGCTGGGCCAGCCCGCCTTCGCGCGCGTGCTCGATGATGTGATCGCGCTTTACCGCGACAAGCGCGAGGAAGTGGAAGCCAGCGCCAACGGCGTGTTCCAGCAGATGCAGATGCTGCTCGACCGCAACATGGCGGGCCAGGCCGAAGCCATTCAGCTCGACATCGCGGCCTTACGCATCGGCCAGCGCTACGACATCTTCCTGGGCGGCCAACTCAGCTATCTCAGCAATGGCGGGATGAAATTCCCCCAGACCATCTTCCTGGACATCCTGTGGCGCGCCTATATGCGCTCGGGCATCCAGCAATTCCTGCAGATGGTCACCACCACCATCGATGCGTCGGTGTTGGGCGGATTGTATGACCATATCGGCGGCGGCTTTTTCCGCTACACCGTGGACGAACGCTGGCTGGTGCCGCATTTCGAGAAGATGCTGGCCGACAACGCGCTGATCGTCGAATTCCTCACCGGCATCTGGCAGTTCAATCGCAACGGCCTTTGCCGCCAGCGGGTCGAGGAAACGGTGGGCTGGATGCTGCGCGACCTCGCCATGGACAATGGTTTCGCCGCCGGCCTGGAAGCGGAATCCGAAGGCGAGGAAGGCAAATATTATCTTTGGACCGAAGCGGAAATCGACGCCGCCTTGTCCGGCACCTTCGCCCAGCGTTTCAAGTCGGTCTATGGCGTGACCCGCGACGGCAATCATACCGGCGGGCGCAACATTCTGCGCCGCACGGGCCATCCCCAGCCGCAGCTCACCGAAGCCGACGAAGCCTTGCTGGTGAAGCAGCGCGGCATGCTTCTGGCGGCGCGCGACAAGCGCGTGCGGCCGGCGCGTGACGAAACG
>JAFECO010000212.1 GCA_018242085.1 Pseudomonadota bacterium | reverse complement strand
CAGTCCTTCACCACGGCCGCCTTCCGTCGTGTGTGAAGCCGCACAATGCGCGCGGCAACATTTCTGCGCTATATCATTTTGTATATCACGTCCGCGCCGGGAAGCCTTTGTTCATGGGCCTAATTGCGTGCGAGGCTTTCTCGTATTGCGAGGGTGAAGACCGGGCGATCCTCGTCTAAGCTCCCGCCAGCGAAACGGCGCGCCACGACGCCGCGCGGGGAGGACTGCGATGAACGACAATCCGATCGGCGAAGCCGTGACCGAAGCCGAAGTCGAAAAGACTTTGGAAAGCGATTGCGATTGCAAGGACGGGATGTTCCCGCAAGGCAAGATCGGCACCGCCAGCCGCCGCGCCTTCCTGCGCAGCGGCGGCTTGCTCACGGCGGCGGCGGCCATCGTGCCGGTCAAGGCGCTGGCCCAGGATGCCTCGGGCGAGGCGCCCTGGAGCGTGCCGGGCCGCATCGCCAAAAGCGATTACGGCAGCCGCGCCCCGTTCGAGAAAGTGGCGCGGCTGGCGTCCTTTGGCGGCACCTCCAGCCTCACGCCGCTCCAGGCAAGCACGGGCATCATCACGCCCAGCGGTTTGCATTTCGAGCGCCATCACAACGGCATTCCCGCCATCGATCCTGCCCAGCACCGGCTGATCATTCACGGCATGGTGGACAAGCCGATGAAATATTCGGTGGAGGATCTGAAGCGTTTTCCCTCCACCTCGCGCATCCTGTTCGTGGAATGCTCCGGCAATTCCAACGCCGCCTCGCGCAGCGCCAGCCAGAAGACGGCGCAGGAGGCCCATGGCCTCACCTCGACCTCGGAATGGACGGGCGTGAAGCTTTCGACCTTGCTGGCGCAAGTCGGGATCAAGGACGGCGCGGCCTGGGTGCTGGCCGAAGGCTCGGACGGGGCGATGCTGTCGCGCAGCGTGCCCATCGACAAGATGCTGGACGACGCCATGGTCGCCTATGCCCAGAATGGCGAAGCGATAAGGCCGGAGAATGGCTATCCGATGCGGCTGATCCTTCCCGGCTGGGAGGGCAACATCAATGTGAAATGGCTGAGGCGCCTCAAGATCGGCGACAAGCCCTTCATGACCCGCGAGGAGACTTCGAAATACACCGACCTGATCACGCTCACCGGCAAGGCGCGCCAGTTCAGCTGGGTGATGGAAGCCAAGTCGCTGATCACCTTCCCGTCGGGCGACATGCGGCTGCCGGGCAAAGGGTTCTATGAGATCACGGGCCTGGCCTGGTCGGGCCGCGCCCCGATCGAGCGGGTGGAAGTCACCACCGATGGCGGCAAGACCTGGGCGCTGGCGTCCTTGCAGGAGCCGGTCTTGCCCAAGGCGCATGTGCGGTTTCGTTTCCCGTGGCATTGGGACGGCAGCGAAGCGATCATCGAAAGCCGCGCCACCGACCAGACCGGCTATGTCCAGCCCACCAAATCGTTCCTCACCGCCAAGGAAGGCGTGGGACCCACCTATCATTACAACGGCATCCAAAGCTGGAAGGTCGCTACGGATGGGAGCGTGAGCAATGTCCTCAATGCTTAAGCGCGCGCTTCTCGGCGCCGCCGTGCTGGCCGTTCTGCCGCTCACCGTGTGGGCGCAGCAAAGCGGTTATCCCGGCGGGGCCGCCTATCCCTTCGGCACGCCCGCCTCGAAAGCCGATATCGACGCCTGGGACAAGGATGTGCGGCCCGACGGCATGGGCCTTCCCGCCGGCAGCGGCACCTATAAGGCGGGGGCGCAGCTTTATGCGGAGCAATGCGCGTCGTGCCACGGCGCCAAGCTGGAAGGCGTGCGCGATCCGAATCTGCCGCAAGGCGGCGGCCCGGCCCTGATCGGCGGGCGCGGCACGCTCAACACGCCGAAATTCAAGCAGACGGTGGAAAGCTACTGGCCCTATGCCAGCACCTTGTTCGACTATATCACCCGCGCCATGCCCTATACCGCGCCCGGTTCGCTCAAGCCCGATGAGGTCTACGCGCTGACGGAATTCATCCTGGCGGAAGGCAATATCGTGCCCAAGACGGCGGTGATGGACGCCAAGTCCCTGCCCAAGGTGCAGATGCCCAACAAGGACGGCTTCTATCCCGACAACCGGCCTTATCCGGTCAAGCGGTACGACTGAGCGCCATCTGTCATCCCCGGCTGAGCATCGCTTGGCGATGCGAAGGGAAGGGGATCCAGGTCTATCGACCAGTTTTGCGCTCTCGACCTGGATTCCCTTCCCTCGCACCGGCTGCTGCGCAGCCGATACTCGCCGGGAATGACAGTTATGCCTGGCTGGCGCTTTCCAGCCGGTTTGGGTTGAGGGAAGATCGGCGCCGCGTCTTTTCCTCACGAGCGAACCCATGATCACTCCCGAATATGTGCGCACCATGGCGGCCTATAATGCCGAGATGAACCGGCGCATCTATGACGCCGCCGCCCGGCTTTCCGACGAAGAGCGGCGCAAGAATCGCGGCGCCTTCTGGGGCTCGATCCACGGCACGCTGAATCACATTCTGTGGGGCGACACCACCTGGATGACCCGCTTCGACGGCTGGGAAAAGCTGGCCGCCGGAATCAAGGAGAGCGACGGGCTGCACCAGGATTTCTTCGCCTTGCGCGATGCCCGGGCCGAAGCCGACCGGCGCATTTCCGATTGGGCGGGGCGGGTGAAACCGGACTGGTTGCAAGGTGAGCTGGCTTGGGTCAGCGCCGTCTTGGGCAGGGAAATCTCCAAGCCCAAGGGCCTGTTGGTGACGCATTTCTTCAATCACCAGACTCACCATCGCGGCCAGGTTCATGCCATGCTGACGGCGGCGGGCGAGAAGACGGGCGACACGGATCTGCCGTTCATTCTGTGATCTGTCCCGACGGGCCTCATGCTTCGACAGGCTCATGCTTCGACAGGCTCAGCATGAGGGTGAGCGGCGGTCCGAAAGGGCGAAATGGTTCAGTGAACCATTTCGAGCCGCGAACGCCCGAAGCGCAAGCGAAGGGCCGGTAGAGCCTGTCGAAGGGTGAGGGAGCATTATGCGCGCGATCATTACCGGATGCCTGCTGTTGCTGGCGACGCCCGCCTTGGCCCAGCCCGCGCTCAAGCCCGCGCTGGCGCCGCTGGCGTTCCTGGTCGGCGACTGGGACAGCGGCGAAGGCAAGGTCGCGGAGACGGGCGGCACCTCGAAAGGCGGCTCGGTCTTCACGGTGGAATCGGACGGCGCGGCGATCCTTCGGCGCGACCATACGGAATTGTTCGGCAAGGACGGAAAGCCCGCAGGCGGCTTTCACCAGACCATGCTGATCTATCCGGACAATGGAAAGCTGAAAGCCGATTACGTCGATGGCGAAGGCCATGCCATCCATTACACCGCCGTCGAAACGGTGGCGGGCAAATCCATCACCTTCATGGGCATGAACGAGGCGCAGGACCGCGGGCCGACCTTCAAGCTGACCTACGACATGAAAGCGCCAGGCACCTTGGCCGTGAGTTTCGGCATGACGGCGCCGGGCGGGAGCGAGTTCCGCCCCATCGCCACCGGCACGCTGAAGCGCGTTCCATAGCCGTCAAATTTTTGCGATCCGCGCGTCACATTTCCGCGTTATCTGGGGGATGACGCGCCGGGAAAGCCGCCATGACCATGCCCCATCGGGACGCTGAGGGGGAAATCGGCGAATTGTTCGCCGAGCTGCGCGAGATTTACGCCCGCGCGCGCGAAGGCGTGGGCGAGCCGGCCACCACCCAGGTGGCGCTGCGGGTGCGCGAGGAAAGCGCGAAGGCGGCGGAGGTCATCAAGCGCATCCGCAAGATTCAAAAGCTATAGCCGGTTCAGTTTTCGGGCAGGTCCACGGAAAGGCGCAAAAGCTCTTCCGGTTCGATCCAGCGTCCGCCCGCCATGGCGACCATCGCGGTCACCTGCTGCACCGGGCCCAGCTTGTCGCGCCAATGGCGCACGCAGAAGGCCAGGCTGCCCGTGACATTGGGCATATTGCCCGGCGGCACCAG
>JAFECO010000211.1 GCA_018242085.1 Pseudomonadota bacterium | reverse complement strand
ACCCAGACCGGGCCGGGCAGGCTTTGTGCGGCCTGAACGGCTTCTTCCACGGTGAAAGCGGGTTTGCCGTTGGGCACGGGCGCGCCGAAGCCGCGCAGGACTTCTTTGGCCTGATATTCGTGAATGTTCATGAGATTTCCCTGGAAACGCGGGCGGAAAGTGCGGCGCACAATAGCAGCGGAAACTCGCCTTGCAAGGCGAGGCTTTTCAGGCGGTGGCGCGGCGCCCGATCATGTGCAGCAATGCCAGAATCGCAAGCGGCGCCAGCAGGATAGGCGTGACGGTGGCGATAGGACGGTTGAGCAAAGGCATCGCCCAAAGCAAAGTAAGCAGCGACAGCGCGAAGGGAGCAAAACCCTGTTTGCGGCCATGGGCGGCAACCAGGGCCAGCGCGGGCGCCAGCAGCATCAGGTCATAATCCAGCGCAAAGGGCGTCGCCAGCAAAGTGCCGAGACAGAGCGCCGCGCCTTTGAGGCGGATATCGGCTGAACTTCGCCACAGCCGCATCACCAGCAAGATCACTGTCACGGCTGCGATGGCTTGCACGCCATAGGCCAGCCCAAGCGGCGCATGCCAAAGCCTTGCCGCGGCGAAAACGCTGATCATCTTGGCATAGCCCACCCCGTCATGATCCAGGATGGCCTGGCGGGAGAATGTCATCGCACTGAGAAAGCCGCGCCAGCTTTCGGCGCCGAATGCCATCACGCTCGCCAGCACGAACACCGCGACGGCGGCCGCCGCCGCCGCGAAGCTTTTCCAGCGCCCGCCCGCAGCCAGCGCAAATGGGATCAAGAGGCCAAGCTGCGGCTTGAAGGCGAGAAGCCCGAAACACAGGCCCGCCGCCAGCGGCCTGCGGTCCAGAAGCGCCAGGCCCATGGTCATGAGACCGGCTGCCAGAAAGCCGTTCTGGCCATGGCTCAGATTGACAAAGACGCCGGGAAAAGCCGCCGCGACCAGCAGAAACAGCGGTCTGTCGGAATCGGATGCGGCATCGAAACGGGCCTGCAAGACCGCCATCGCGGCCAGATAGAAGCCGAAGGTCAGAGCCAGCCACAAAGCCAGCGCCATGGCATAGGGCAACATCGCCAGCGCGGCGGCGGGCAAAAGAAAGACCGGCGGATAGGAGAAGGCGTAATAGGGCGTGGCGCCGCCGAACGCCGATTTTTCCATGCGATAGAGCGCGGCCTGGTCGAAGGGATCGCGCCCTTCCAGCACCAAGCGTCCGGCCGCATGGAAGCTGGAAAAATCCGTGCCCAAGGGACGGCCGGCATAATCGTTCAGCCCATGCGCGGTGGCGACGATCCAGAGAATCGCGGCCGCGAAGCCGGCCAACAGAAATGCCGCGTAAACCGTCAGGCGTTGGCGCGTCAGGAAACGGCCATCCCGGATGGAGGCGAGAAAGGCGGTCACGGAGCCTCTTTGGCAAAGACCGATCGGTTCGGCTTTCCAGCCTGGCATGGACCGATTTAACGGCCCCTTGTCATGCCGATCCGGGACAGGGCGTATCGGCCTTGTCCGGCGTGGAATCGCGGTTCGTACAGTGTACGCGGTAAAGCATGTGGCCGCCGTAACCGATGAGGATTTGTTAACCATAAAAACGCAATCACCATGCGGCTTTTTTATGGACCCCCCGCTTTCTGAAAATCGGGACGGTTTCTTGGCACGCCTCCTGCTGCTGTTGGGTCCGTGGACCTCGCCCGCGTTTCGTTTCGGAGCAGGCGTCAAGGATGTGTGGGGCTATGAAGCATAAGAATTCTCACCTGCTGGTGGGGTATTGGAGCCGCCTTCGGGCGGGGCGCGAGGTGCCGGATCAGACCGACATCGATCCGCGCGCGATCAAGCGGCTATTGTCCTATGCCTTCATTCTGGATTGCGAGAATCCGGCGCGCCCGGCCTATCGCCTGGCCGGGACCGCTTTGTGCGAACGGTTCGGCTATGAATTGAAAGGCACCGGATTCCTCGGCCATTGGGAAGCGCAATCGAGCCTTTCCCTGGCGGCGCTGCTGCGCCAGTCGCTCAAGCTGCGCCAGCCGATCTGCCTTGCATCCATCGCCACCACGGCGGAGAGCGGCATGGTGGAGCTCGAGACCATCCTCACCCCCATGACATTCAACGGCGGCGAGCCCACCCGCTTTTTCGGGATGGTGCAGATGCTGTCCGATCCCAGCCCGCTTCTGGGCCGCACCATCACCTATGAAAGACTGATCGGCTCGCAGCTGATCAAGGAAGACGAACCGCTTCCCGATTACGACCAGACCAATCTGCCGCCGCCCCCCGGCCCGATCATGCGTTCCCACTCCAAGGCGCCCTATCTGCGCCTGGTGGTCAACCAGGATCAGCCCCATCTGTCCGCCTTTGGCAGCGGCGATCTCTTGCGGAAAATGTACGATTTCGTGGGCCGGCTCAGCGCCGCCAACAACGACGAGCAGCCGCGCGTTCAGGTCTGAGCACCCGGTCCGGGCACCGCTTCAAGGTTGCGGCGTTTGGGGCTGGCGGTTGGGATCCTGGGTTTGCGCCTGCGGATTCTGATGCACGGGATTGTCCACCGGATCACTGTGCATGATGTCCCGGTTGATCGACAAATCGCGTTGCCGCTGCTGCAGATACGGCACTTCGTAGCGTTCGATCTGCGTGCGGTAGGCCTGGAAATTCTTTTCGTCCTCGGGCGTGCGCTTGTCGCAGCGCGCCGCCGGCAGATGCGCCTGCTCCTGGCACCACAAATCGAAATTCATGGTTTTGACGTCGTAATTCCTGCCGCCTTGCGCGGAGACGGGCGACACGAAAAAGGCTGCCGTTACGGCAGCCATGGCGAATATCCGCAAACTGTTCATCCAGGTCATAACAATCAGCATAGGCTTTCTGCCGCTCTAGAAGTACCCCCTCGGGCCTTCGCAGCTTACTTTTTCACACGAGCTGCGCTCGCGTGAAACAAGCGCTGCTACGGCCACCTCTCCCGTCATGCGCTTCGCGCAACGGGGGAGGCGGGCCTCAGTTCGCTTCAACAAGCGCTAGTTCGTCTAGACTCTGGCTTTCTTCCCCCGTGGCCGAAGGCCTGACGGGGGAAGATGTCTTCCGAAGGCTTGTCCTGAGGAAGACAGATGGGGGCAACAAAAAAGGGCGGGCTTGCGTATTCGGCTACGGCAGAACAGCTATCACCGCCCGCCTATTCTTGGCTTCCTTCACGCCGTCCGCGGTCTGGACGGCGAGGTCGCTTTCGCCCACGCCGCTCACCTGAACGGCGTCGCGGCGGGCGCCCATGTCCACCAGCGCTTCCTTGACGACATTGGCCCGGTGCACGGACAGCCGCTGGTTATGGGCGGCGGAACCGGACGTATCGGTATGGCCGACCACGGTGATGCGCGACTGGCCGCCGGCGCGGGCGGTGTTGATCACATTGGTGATCACCGCCAGGTCCTCGGCCGTCAGGGTCCAGGAATCCAGGTCGAAATAGACCGTGTAATCGGCCGGAGCCGCGGATGGCGGCAGGGCGGGCGCGCTGTCGACAGGCGCCGGGCGCACCGGGGCAGGGCGGCCCGCATTTTCCAGCGCCACCAGCGAGGTGCTGAAGGCGGTGCGGCAGGCTTGGGCATCGGCGGCCAGATTGGCGGCGCCCCGTTCCAGGACCCAGCAATCATAATCGGCCTGGGCGCGGGCGGCCTGATCGGGAAATCCCTCCTTGCCCTGGGCGATGGCACGGACCAGGCGGGCGCGCACGCCCTGGATAGTGGCGTCGTTGGGCGCAGGCGCGGGCGCGGGTTCTTCCCCGGCCGCGGCCCGATTCGCTTTTTCCCGGAACGTGTCCACCACGGCATCCGCGGGATTGTCCGGCGCGCTGGAGAAAATGTTGGCGATATCGCTGAAAAAGCCCTCGCTGGTCTCCATCGCCTGGGGGGCCGGGGCGGCGGCGGCCTGGGCGGCGAGGTCGGTATAGTTGCGGAACAAGGCCTGGCTGAAGGGGGACCCCGAAGCGATTATGTCTTCATTGGCCCCG
>JAFECO010000210.1 GCA_018242085.1 Pseudomonadota bacterium | reverse complement strand
TGGACGGCGCCATCGGCGAAATCCGCGCCGCGCTGGCAAGACCATAGGAGAACGCGAATGCCTCTGGTCAATGTGATGGTGAATAACCGGGCCTACACCATTGCCTGCGACGACGGCGAGGAAGAGCATCTGCGCGCGCTGGCGGCCACGGTGGATGCCAAGACCCGCGAAGTCCTCAGTTCCGTAGGTCAGGTGGGCGATACCCGGCTTTTGCTGATGGCGGCGCTTTTGATCGCCGACGAGCATCATGGCGGCAAGACGGACGCCCATGATCATCATGCCGAGCATCAGTCGCTGCGCGCGGAACTGGAAGCGAAAGCCAAGCTGGCCGAGGAAGAAAGCGCCGCGGCTCTGGACCGCGCGTCGGCGCGCCTGGAAAAGCTGGCCGCGCAATTGTCGGCCGCGTGATTGCGGGCCGTTTTTCAGGCCCAAAAGCAGGAATCCCTTTTCACCGGAAAAGTTCTATACTGCGTGCGGACGGTGACTGCCTCGCGCGTCAGGTTAGCGATGCCCAGGGGCCTTAATGTACTTCACCGGGAGCTGTCCCTGCCCAGGGCCGTGGCCTTGGGCATATGGCGCCCACCTGCACTGCAGGCCCGTGAGGATCCACACACCAACGGCGAACGCGGTACCGTCCACCTTGCTCACCAAAGCGCAACTTAGAGACGTCGCCCGCGCCCGCCGCGCGGAGCTTTTGAGCGGCGGATTTGCCGCCGCCATTGCCGCCCATGCGGCGCAGCTCAAGATCGCGCCGGGCGCCATCGTCGCGGGCTATCACGCGCATCGCGACGAGGCCGATCCCGCATTGCTGCTGGAGGCCCTGACGCGCGCGGGCGCGCATGTGGCCTTTCCCCGCGTGACGGGAAAGGATACGGCGCTGGAATTTCATCGCGTTCCCGATGGCGAAATCTTGAGTCCCGGCGCTTTCGGCATTCGCGAGCCGCTGGCGCATTGGCCGCGCGCGACACCGGATATTCTGTTGGTGCCGCTCCTGGCCTATGACGATCGAGGGTACCGGCTGGGTTATGGCGGCGGCTATTACGACCGCACTTTGGCGGCACTGCCGGGCGCGCGCGCCATCGGCATCGGCTATGCGGGACAGCGGGTGGACTTTCTGCCCCATGACGCGCATGACTGCCGCCTCAATGCCATCCTCACCGAAACCGGCCTGACAGAATTCCCGCGATGAAGATTCTTTTTCTGGGCGACATTATCGGCAAGCCGGGCCGCGACGCGGTGGCGACGGAGCTGCCGGGATTGAAGGCGCGGCTCAAGCCCGATCTGGTCATCGCCAATGGCGAAAATGCCGCGCACGGTTTCGGCCTCACCCGCCTGATCGCGGATGAGTTTTTCGGCATGGGGATCGACGTGATTTCCACCGGCAATCATTGGGCCGACCAGAAGGAAATCCTCACTTACATCGACAAGGAAGACCGCATCCTAAGGCCGCTCAATTATCCCACCGGCACGCCGGGGCGGGGCGTCAACCTCTTCCAGACCCCGGCGGGCAGCGTGTTGGTGATCAATGTGATGGGCCGCGTCTATATGGACCCGCTGGACGATCCTTTCGCGGCGGTGGATGCGGAATTGTCCGCCTGTCCCTTGGGCGAAGTGGCCGACGCCATTGTCGTGGACATGCATGCGGAGACCACATCGGAGAAAATGGCGATGGGCCATTTCTGCGACGGCCGCGCCAGCCTGGTGATCGGCACCCATACCCATGTGCCCACGGCGGACGCGCAGATCCTGCCGGGCGGCACCGCCTATCAGACCGATGCGGGCGGCTGCTGCGATTATGATTCCGTGATCGGCATGGACAAGGCCGAGCCGCTGCAGCGCTTTGTGCGCAAAATCTCCGGCGCGCGCTTCTCGCCCGCGACCGGCCCCGCCACGGTGTGCGGCGTCTTTGTCGAGACCGGCGCGAACGGCTTGGCCAAGCGCATCGATCCGGTGCGGGTCGGCGGGCGTCTTGCGCCGGCGGTTCCACAGCTTTGATGAATTCCCCCGGCGCCGGCGCGGTTGAAACGCGCCACGGGGATGTTGAACTAGATGATGAACTAGCGGGGCATCCTTAGCGGGGACTTGCCATGGAATATCGTCTTCTCGGGCGTTCGGGCTTCAAAGTGCCCGTGCTCACTTTCGGCACCGGCACCTTCGGCGGCAAAGGCGAATTCTTCAACGCCTGGGGTGCAACCGACGCGAAAGAGGCGAGCCGCCTGGTCGATATCTGCCTGGATGCCGGGGTCACCATGTTCGACAGCGCCGATGTCTATTCCGGCGGCGTGTCGGAGGAAATTCTGGGCGCCGCCATCAAGGGCCGCCGCGACAAAGTCCTGATCTCCACCAAATACACATTCCGCAGCGGCGATGGCGCCAACGATGTCGGCGCGTCGCGCTTTCACATCGTGCAAGCCACCGACGCGGCGCTGAAGCGGCTGGGCACCGATACGCTCGATCTGGTGCAGCTGCATGGCTTCGACGCGCAGACGCCGCCGGAGGAAACGCTGTCCACCTTCGACGCCCTGATCCGCGCCGGCAAGATCCGCTATATCGGCGTTTCCAACTGGTCGGGCTGGCATCTGATGAAATCGCTGGCCGTGTCGGAGCGCTATGGCTTTCCCCGCTATGTGGCGCACCAGGCCTATTACTCGCTGATCGGCCGCGACTATGAATGGGAATTGATGCCGCTGGCGATCGATCAGGGCGTGGGCTGCGTGGTGTGGTCGCCGCTGGGCTGGGCGCGGCTCACCGGCAAAATCCGGCGCAGCCAGCCTTTGCCGAAACAAAGCCGCCTGCATGCCGCCGCCGCCGAAGGACCGCAGGTGGAGGACGAATATCTCTACAAGGTGGTCGATGCGCTGGACGAAGTCGCCGAGGAGACCGGCAAGAGCGTGCCCCAGATCGCGCTGAATTGGCTGCTGCAACGGCCCTCGGTGGCCACCGTGGTGATCGGCGCGCGCAACGAAGAACAGTTGAAAGCCAATCTGGGCGCGGTGGGCTGGTCGCTGACACAGGCGCAAATGACCAAGCTCGATGCCGCCAGCGAGCGTCCCAAGACCTATCCCTATTGGCATCAGGCCCAATTCGCGGAACGCAATCCGTTCCCGACGTGATGCTGTTCCATCAACGCGCGGGCGCCGGATGGTCCTTGTGCCATTCGGCATAGGCTTGTTCGATCTTGTAGAAATCTTCCGGCTGCAATTGCTTGGTCTGATAGATCGGCCAGGTCTTCGGATCGCCGAAATCCGACAGCGAACCGTCGGCGATTTTCATCAGCATGCACATCACATCCAGCCCGCCCAGGCAGGGCAGCAGCGCAGGCGAATGGGCGCGGGCCAGTTCGGCCTGCCAGAGGGCTTCATTCTTCACCCGGGGCGGCTTGCCCATCAGATCGGGCTCTCGCGGGCCAAGCGACGCCATGCCTTGCGCGTGGTTTGCGCACGCCGCGCGCTGCTCCGGCGGCAGCCTGTCATAGCTTTCCGGCGCGCAGCCGTTCAGCGCCTGGCCGAAGCCCTGGATGGCGGAAAGCGGCGGCGGTGCTTGCGGTGATATGCTTCGCGGTGCGGGAAATTTCGTGATCGCTGCCGGCGGTGCCGCGCCGCGTGAAGTACGTGCGGCGGGTTTGGGTGCGATGGGCGGGAGCGGCGGCAGCACTATCATCAATTCGCTTCGGCTGGGCGCGGTCCTCACAAGGACCGGCCACGACCAGATCAGGATGGTGACGAAACCCGCCTGAATGATCAGTGCCAGGCAGAAACTGATGAGCCGCGGCGCCGGGTTCTTCATGCCGCGATGCCGTCAGCGGGTGGAAAAAGCCGATCGTTCGCGCCAGGCCCGGTACAGCAGGGCGGGTGTGACGGTGAGAGCCGTTACCATCAGCCATTGCAGCCAGCCGGTCTGGCCGCCGGGAAAAGCAAGGCCGATGCCCAAGGATCCGCCATGGCTGTGCGGTCCGGGAAAGCTGGCTTGCATGTGAAAGCCGATGGCCGCCAGCACGATGC
>JAFECO010000020.1 GCA_018242085.1 Pseudomonadota bacterium | reverse complement strand
GTCGAGGCGCTGGTGAGCGGTCCCACCAAGGCGGTGGAGGATTTCGTCAGTGCCGCGACGCAAGGACCCGAGGGCGCGCGCGTCCGGTCCGTGGATTTGCACAATACTGAAGCGCCGGCAGAAAAAGGCTTTCAGCAGCGCGCGACGCTCTAACCGAAAATCTTCTCGAAGCTCCGCTTCATAGCGACATCGACATCGGCCATGGTCGCCGGCACGCCCAGATCGGCCAGGCTGGTGACGCCATACTGGCGTATGCCGCAGGGTACGATGCCGTCAAAATGCGAAAGATCGGGCTCCACATTCAGCGACACGCCATGGAAGGTGACCCAGCGGCGGATGCGCACGCCCAGGGCGGCGATCTTGTCTTCCCGTGAGCCGCGCACCACCCATATGCCGACACGGCCGTCGCGCCGCTCGCCTTTGACGTTGAACTCAGCGAGGGTCTCGATCAGCCATTGCTCCAGGTCGCGGACGAAACCGCGCACATCCGGTTTGCGCTGCTTGAGATTGAGCATCACATAACCGACCCGCTGGCCCGGCCCATGATAGGTGAACTGGCCGCCGCGGCCGGTGCGGTAAACCGGAAAGCGCGGATCGATCAGGTCGGCGTCATTGGCGCTGGTGCCCGCCGTGTAGACGGGGGGGTGCTCCAAGAGCCAGACCAGTTCAGGGGCTTGCCCATCCGCGATGGCCGCGGCGCGCGTTTCCATGGCCTCCAGCGCCTCGGGATAGGCGACGGGGCTGTCGGAGGTCTGCCACTCGGTGCGGGATTCCAGCGCGGTGTCCAAATTAAGCTTTCCGAAACCATAATCCGCCACCATCGGCGGCTATCATCGCAATATAGGCATGCATCCATGGCGTCCAACATTGACAGTATCAAAGTGGAAATCTCCGTGGTGCTTGGCCGCTCCGTCATTCCCATGCATCAGCTCCTGCGCATGGGTCGTGGGGCCGTGATCGAGCTGGATTCCCACCAGGACGACCCCGTGACCATCCTGGCCAACGACAAGCCGGTGGCGAAGGGGGAAATCCAGATCCATGGCGACAAGATCGGGGTTTCCGTGGTGGAGCTGCTGTCCAACTACGAATAAACACTCGAAATAGTGTTGAATTATTTATTCTCCACTGCATTGTTGCATTTGATCTGATGCCGGCATAGGTCTGGTGTGGTTTTCGAGGCCACGCCATGCTGCCGGTCATTCTCAGTCCCTTGAGGCTTAAAACCGGGCTTGCCGGCCAGGGCGCGGCGTTGGCCCGCCGGGCGTCGCTCTTGGCCGAAGCCGGGATCGAAGTCCGCTTGCTCTCCTCTGATGTCTCTGACGAGCTCCTGGCCCCTCTGCAGCTTCTGTTCGTGGCTGGCCTGGAGGAGGGCGAGGCGCGCCACTTGGCGGCCAGGGCCAGGGCCTTCGGCGTGCTGGTCAATGTCGAAGATGTCCTGCCGCTTTGCGACTTCCATGTCCCGGCCATTGTGCGGCAAGGGGATCTCCTTCTGACCGCATCGACCGGAGGCGCCGCGCCAGGCCTGGCGCGGGCGCTTCGGGAGCACCTGGCCGAAAGCTTCGGGCCGGAATGGCGCGACCGGGTCGATGCGCTGGCTGCGGAACGGGCCCGCTACCGCAGCCAGGGGCTGCCCCCCGCCGAAGTCTCCCAGAAAGTACGCGCCATGGTCGTGGAGAAGGGCTGGCTGTGAGCGCCACGGTCATTGATGCACGCGCGGGATTGCGGCCGGCCGAGCCTGCCGTGGCGCGCGCCGATCTTGTGGCATTGCAGGAAAGGGCCTTCGGCCGCGACGCGCAGGGAATTCTTGAAATGGCGCTGTGCGGCGACTTTCAGGGGCGTACCGCCGTGGTGTCGTCGTTCGGGGCAGAATCCGCGGTACTGCTGCATCTGGTCGCCCGGATCGACGCGGCCACACCGGTATTCTTCCTCAATACGGGCAAGCTTTTCGGCGAGACCTTGCGCTATCGCGACAGGCTGCAAGACGTATTGGGTCTTGAGGATATTCGCAGCCTGGCGCCCGGCGCGAATGCGCGCGCGGCATTGGATCCGGATGGGACGCTATGGTCGCGCGATACCGACGCCTGCTGCGGCTTTCGCAAAGTCGCGCCGCTGGCCCGTGCCTTGAAGCCCTTCGCGGCGCAGGTCACAGGCCGCAAGCGTTTCCAGACCCGCGAACGCGGCTCGATGCAGCCGGTGGAATGGTTCGATGGGCGGTTCCGGTTCAATCCGCTCTGGCAATGGTCCCAAAGCGATCTGGCGGCCTATGCCGCGGCCCACAAATTGCCGGTCCATCCCCTGGTGGCCGACGGCTATCCGTCGATCGGCTGCCAGCCTTGCACCCGCCGGGTTGCCGCCGGCGAGGATTATCGCGCCGGACGCTGGGCCGGCCTCGACAAGGACGAATGCGGCATCCATGTCGGCACCGATGGCGACGGGATTTAGGGCCTTTTTCAGCCGACTTGTCTTAAGCGGGCAGGGTTGCTAAACCCCGGCGCCTACCAGCTTTTTTCCTGACTGTGCGGTCATGGCGGAACGGTAGACGCGCTAGCTTGAGGTGCTAGTGGGGCAACCCGTGGAAGTTCGAGTCTTCTTGACCGCACCATTCATCTGCGCACCAGCGGTGCGCAGATGAATGCCAAGCAGGCCCGCGCGACAGCGTGGCCACTATGCTGACGCTAGGCCACAGGGCCTGCGCGGCAGGATACAGATCCCTGATCATCCAAATTGCGAAGAGCGCGCTGAAAAGCGTCGATTATGCGAGTGCGCTCGCGCGCCGGCGGCGCATCGCGAACCCGATGCCGCCAAATCCAATCAGCAGCATCGCCCAGGCAGCAGGCTCTGGAACGCCGGACGCGATGAAGGCGAAATTGATGAATCGCTCGCCGCCTGCATTATCGTCGACATAAGCCGATGCAGCGGCTTTGGGATCGTTAGCGGGATAGCCGGACGTCGGTCCGTAATACAGGCCGAGATACTTGCTGAAATAGTCGTCCGCAAGAATGCTGCCGCCATTGTTCTGGTTGCCGCCATATCCGATCACCGAATACCAGGCCGAGAAATTGATGTGGGCCGGATCATTGTCCACGGTCGAGATGACATAGTGAGAGGCGGTCCCGCCGAACAGCAGCGCAGCGGCTTCCCGTCCGGTGTAGGCCAAGGGGCCGTTGGGCGGAGAACTGAGCCAGTTGGGGCCCTGATCCACCTGCCAGCTGCCGGCATAGGTGTAGGTCGTGGCATTCGCGGGGGCCGGCGACCCGAAAACCGCCATTGCAGCGGAAACCAGACAGCCCAACACCACATGCTTGAAATTCATGGTTAAGTCCCCGCCATGCCGCCCGCGCGGCAACATTCCAATAAAATATCACTCCCAAAGCGAAACCCCGTCAAGCTGGCCTCATCCTTGCTCTGATGGTTACGGAGACATGGGTTTCGTACCGCCTTGGAACGTTTCGACTGGAGAGCTGCGGCAACGGCTCGCGAGAAAAGCCGCAAGAGCTGGGACGCGATCAGGCAGCTGGCCCGCTACGCCGACGTCGTGGGCCGGGCAATCCCGATTTCGGCCCAGTCGATCCAAAGCGGCGAATTGTTCGTCGAACCGTGCCGCCCGCCAGACAAATCATAGATTCTGGCCATAGATTCAGGCGCCCGTCAGATGCCTGCGGCTCGTCTTGCGTATGCGCCGGACTAACGACAATCTTCGGCGCCTGACGAATTGTCGTTCCGTCATTCATCGCGCAGCCGCGACCCTCTCGTCGCGCATCAGGGGAAACGCCATCATGACATCACTTCAGAATGCTCTTGCCGCCACGGTTCTGGTTCTTTGCACCTCCGGCGGGGCAATGGCCCAGGCCGTCATCCACAATCAGGACGATGCGAATTCGCCTTTCGCCGGTTCCGTGATCGTCCCGCCCGGCTACACCACTTATTACATCAGCGGCAGCGGTCCCACGGTCACCAATCTCAATGCGCCGAAAGACTCGATCGAAAGCTTTGGCGACACCGCCACCCAGACCCGCACCACGTTGGAAGGACTCAAGGCCAAGATGGAGAAGCTCGGTGTCGGGTTCGGCGATGTCGTGCAGGCACGGGTCTATCTGGCGGCGGACCCCATGAATGGCGGAAAGATGAATCCCGCCGCCATGAATGCCACCTGGAAAACATTTTTCGGCACCACCGCGCAGCCCAACAAGCCCGCCCGCGCCACCATCGAAGCCGCCAATCTGGTCAAGCGGGGCGCATTGGTCGAAATCGAATTCGTCGCCGCGAAAATGGTTACGCCCAAGCGCTGAAATCATCCGGACGGTTTCACAAAAGGGCCTGCCGAGCGGCAGGCCTTTTTTCTGGCTCGCGGAACGCAAAGGTCTATGGTTTCCCGGATCGGGCAGGGAGCCGGACGATGAGTACAAAGCCTTTCGGTGAAACCATTAGCGTCGCGGAAACGGGCCTGGGCCGGTATCAGGTCGAGGCACGGGTGGCCAATGCGGCCATCCTGATCGATGAGCCCGTCGCGGCGGGCGGGCTGGGATCGGGCCCCAATCCTTATGATCTGCTGGGCGCGGCTCTTGGGTCCTGCAAGGCCATGACCATCCGCCTTTACGCCAATCGCAAGAACTGGCCGCTGACCCGCGTACAGGTCGATGTCCGCCACCGGCGCGCGGACCTCAATGCCCGCGACGTGTTCGAAGCGGATATCCATCTGGAAGGCGATCTGAGCGCGGAGCAGCGTTCGCGTATTTTGGAGATCGCGGAGCGCTGTCCCGTCCATTTGACCCTGACCCGCGGCGCCGATGTCCGCACGGTCCTGCTGCCGGTCAAGGCCGTGCCCGCCCGGCCGGCGGACGGCCCTTCCCACATGGACTGCATGAACGAGGCCTGCGCCGACTGACGATATCCGCCCTGATGCCGGGGACAATTTCGTCCCCATCTTTTCCGGCCGGGTGGGACGCTCGGCATTGACGCGCGGTCCTGGAATTTCCCACCCTCCGGCCCGTGTCCTGCATCAGACCGGCTTCATGTTGCACTTGATCAAACTTTGCGTCGGCGTTGATTCTCTTCAGGAGTTGGCGGACTGGCAAAAGAAGCGCCTGAAGGAAAAACGCGCCAAGGGACAGAAGCCAGAACTCATCCATGTCACGCGCCAGATGCCCAAACGGGCAGCCGAGCTGCTGGATGGCGGCTCGCTCTATTGGGTGATCAAAGGCCAGATCGCGGCCCGCCAAACCCTGCTGGAACTGCGCGAAATGAAGAAGAACGGCGTGCCGCATTGCGGGCTGGTCTATGACAAGCGCCTGATCCCGGTGCGGCCCCGGCCCCGGCGGGCGTTCCAGGGATGGCGCTATTTCGAGGGCAAGGACGCGCCCCCCGATATCGCGGAAATCAAAGGCGCCAAAGGCCTGCCGGAAAATCTCAAGCGCGAGCTGGCAACGCTGGGCCTGCTATAGCGGGCATTCAGCGGGCGGCGATCGCCGCAAAGCAGGTTTGGCCGCGCTGGGTGAGCCGGTCGCACACCTCGCGTGCTTTGCGTTCCGCGAACAGGCCGAAACGCGCGCGGTACATGGTGTGCCCATCGCTGGACTGGAAGGGCACCACCAGCCTTGCCGCCTGGCCCAGAACATCCATGGACTTTTGGGCATAAGCGTCCAGCTGGGCCTTGGCGAAAGCCTGATCGGCATAGGCGCCGATCTGAATGGTCCAGTTGCGGCCCGCCGCCGCCATGGCAGCCAGATCAAAATCGCCTTCGCCGGCGTCGCTGCGCAATGCGGGGCGCATTTTCGGCAGCGCCGCCACGATCACGGGCTTGGCCGGCATGTCGCCAGCCTGTTGCGGACGGGCCTGGGGCACGGGGGCCGCCGCCGAAGAATTGAGACCGGCTTCATGCGCGCCAGATTTGAGCACCGGTGCAGCCGCGGCTTGTGCCATGGGCGGGAGAATGGCAGCGACCGGCGTCGGGTGGGGTGGCTGCGCGGCTGTTTCCGGTTGGGGCGCCTGCGAGCGCAGCGGGGAGAAATTCTCGTCGGGCGCCCGGCGCGATTCGGCCGCATCCTCGTCGTCGGTCGCGGGAATGGGCGGCACGGCCGACAGGGCTGCGAACTGGGTGGCCGGCGGTGCGGCGGCCGACGCAGGCAGCGTGAAGCCGGCCACGGCGGGCTGCTTTCCAAGATCGGCCACCGCGGTCCATGGCACCGGTCCGCGCGCCACCAAAGCCGGATTGCTTTCGATCTGCGCGAACGCCGTATCGAGCAGATGCATCATCTCCATGTCGCGGCGCACGGCCGTGCGTCCGCCCATCACGATGCCGATCAAATGCACGCCGCCGCGCACCACCGAGGATGTGAGATTGAAGCCGCTGGCGACGGTAAAGCCGGTCTTGATGCCGTCGGCACCGGGATAACGGCCGATCAGATTGTCGTGGGTGGGATAATAGACGCCCTTATAGTTGAAGCCGGGCAAGGCGAAGTAAGGATAATATTGCGGGAAATCATAAGCCAGATGGCGCGCCAGCACCGACAAATCCGTCGCAGTGGTGATCTGGAGCGGATCGGGCAGGCCGGAAGCGTTGTGGTAATAGGTTTCGCGCATCCCAAGCGCGCGCGCTTTTTCGGTCATCATCTGCGCGAAATGAAGTTCGGTGCCGCCCAATGCTTCGGCGACCACCACGGCCACATCGTTGGCCGAGCGGATGACGATGGCGCGGATCGCGGTATCGACCGTAATCGTGGTGCCCTTGCGCAAGGAGAGTTTGGTGGGTTTCTGCTGGGCCGCATGCGCCGACACCGGCATCGGCGTCTGCATGGTGATCTTGCCGGCCTTCAGGGCCTCGAACAGCATGTAGAGCGTCATCATCTTGGTCAGCGAGGCCGGATGACGCTCGGCGGTCTCGTTGCGGGCGTAGAGCACTTTGCCGGTGGCCCCATCCAGAATCAGGGCAGCGTCCTTGTCCGGATCCGTGGGACTGCCGGGCAGGGCGACAACCTTGTGGGCGCGGGGCGCCGGAGCACGGTTGCGGTGACGGGTGGCGGCGTCCGCGGGCACGGCCAGGAGCAACCCTGCCGCCAGGGCCGCAATCCCAAAAAGGAATAGTGGTTTCGTCACCAACCCAGATCCCCAAAAAACAGCGCCGCTCCGGTGCCTTAAAGACCAAATTGTGTCAGCCCTTGCAAGAAGGAATGACGAATCAGCGTTATTTTACGGATGTTTAGGGTGTTACCGCAGGGGGAAAGTTCCGTCACAAAAAATTTGCTGCGCCGCAACAAAATGGCCTTGACGACCCCACGAACCATGGGCATATAGCGAATGTTGCAGTGCAACAGGCCGCCGGAACCCCGGGCCGTGCCGGACATGAATGCGAACATGAAAGGTATGACACTATGACCAAGGCAGAAACGGCCGCCGGAAATGGCTTCAAGACGGCCGAGATCAATTTCAACGCCGGCGCCGACGCGATCAAGGCCGGTTTCGACAAGGCGATCGCCGGTTACGACAGCGTTGTCGGCTACGGCAAGGACAATGCGGAAGCCCTGATCAAGTCCGCCACGCTCGCGGGCAAGGGCGCCGAGACCCTGCACAACGAAATTTATGCTTATGCCAAGCAGTCGATGGAAGACTCCATCGCCGCCGGCAAGGCGATCCTGGGCGCCAAGTCGGTGCATGAAGCGATCGAAGTTCAGACCGGCTTCGCCAAGACCGCGTTTGAAGGCTATGTCGCGGAACTCACCAAGTTCAACCAGCTCTTCACCGCGACGGCGAAAGACAGCTTCGCGCCGCTGCAGAATCGCGTGCAGGCCTGGGCCGAAGTCGTCCAAGCCAACGTCGCCGCTTGAAAATAGCAGACCGACGCTAAATATCCAAAGGCCCAGGACCCAGGTCCTGGGCCTTTTTATTTACCCAAAAAGGCATTTTGGCTTAGTCTGGAACGGCGCAGGCATAATCTGCGCGGCCAGGGACAGTGGAACTTCGTGCGCGATCACGGCGACGGCAACAACGGCAAAGGCGACAATACCGGCTCCGGTATCGTCACCCGCACACGCACCAAGACCAAGAAGCCGTCTCTCTACAAGGTGCTTCTGCTCAACGACGATTACACGCCGATGGAATTCGTCGTCCATATCCTGGAGAAATTCTTCGCCAAAAGCCGCGAGGACGCGGTCGAGGTCATGCTGCATGTCCATCGCCACGGCGTGGGCATTTGCGGTGTCTTCACCTTCGAGGTGGCGGAAACAAAAGTCGCCCAGGTCATTGAATTCTCACGCCGGCATCAACATCCTCTACAGTGCACGATGGAGAAAGAGTGATGCCATCCTTGTCGCGTAGCCTGGAGCAAGCTCTGCACCACGCCATCAAGCTGGCCAGCGACCGGCACCATGAATATGCCACCTTGGAGCATCTGCTGCTCGCCCTGATGGACGATGCCGATGCCGGGCAGGTGATGAAGGCTTGCAATGTCGATACCGACGCATTGCGCCGGGCCGTGCAGAAATATGTCGACGAAGAACTGGTCACGCTGGTGATCGAGGATGGCGAGGAAGCCAAGCCCACCACCGGTTTTCAGCGCGTGGTCCAGCGCGCCGTGCTGCATGTCCAGAATTCCGGCCGCGATGAAGTGACCGGCGCCAATGTGCTGGTCGCGCTTTTCACCGAGCGCGAGAGCCATGCCGTCTATTTCCTGCACGAGCAGAACATGAACCGGCTGGATGCGGTGAGCTATATCAGCCACGGCATCGCCAAGCGGCCGGGCATGAGCCAGCCCAAGCCGGCGCGGGGCACCGAAGAAGAAGACGAACCGGAAAAGCCCAGCAAGCAGGGTACCGACGCCCTGGAAGCCTATTGCGTCAACCTGAATGAAAAAGCCAAGTCGGGCCGCGTCGATCCCTTGATCGGCCGCGCCTCCGAAGTCGAGCGCACCATCCAGATCCTGTGCCGCCGCCAGAAGAACAATCCCTTGTTCGTGGGCGATCCCGGCGTGGGCAAGACCGCCATCGCCGAAGGCCTGGCACGCAAGATCGTGAACAATGAAGTGCCCGAAGTGCTCAGGGGCGCGGTGATCTATTCGCTCGATATGGGCTCTTTGATCGCGGGCACCCGCTATCGCGGCGATTTCGAGGAACGGCTGAAGACGGTGGTGAAGGAATTGGAAGGCGTGAAAGGCGCCATCCTTTTCATTGACGAGATCCATACCGTGATCGGCGCGGGCGCAACCAGCGGCGGAGCGATGGACGCCTCCAATCTGTTGAAGCCGGCCTTGGCGGCGGGCGTGCTGCGCTGCATCGGTTCGACCACCTACAAGGAATATCGCCAGTATTTCGAGAAGGATCGCGCCCTGGTGCGCCGCTTCCAGAAGATCGACGTGTCCGAACCGACCGTGCCGGACTCGATCAAGATCCTGATGGGCATCAAGTCCTATTTCGAGGACTATCACAAAGTGCGCTACACCGCCGATGCGGTGAAGGCGGCGGTGGAGCTTTCCGCCAAATACATCAACGACCGCAAATTGCCCGACAAGGCGATCGATGTGATCGACGAGGTGGGCGCGTCTCAGATGCTTCTGCCGGAAAGTCGTCGCAAGAAGGTGATCGGCGTCAAGGAAGTGGAAGACGTGGTCGCCAAGATCGCGCGCATTCCCTCCAAATCCGTTTCCAAGGACGATACCGAGGCGCTCAAATCGCTGGAAAGCGATCTCAGCCGCGTCGTCTATGGCCAGGAGAGCGCCATCCAGGCTCTGTCCAGCGCCATCAAGCTGGCGCGCGCCGGTTTGCGCCAACCGGAAAAGCCCATCGGCTCCTATCTGTTCTCAGGCCCGACCGGCGTGGGCAAGACCGAAGTGGCCAAGCAACTGGCCAGCATTCTGGGTGTGGAATTCCTGCGCTTCGACATGAGCGAGTATATGGAGCGCCACACGGTCAGCCGTCTGATTGGCGCGCCGCCGGGCTATGTCGGCTTCGACCAGGGCGGTCTTCTCACCGATGGCGTGGACCAGCATCCGCATTGCGTGCTGCTGCTGGATGAAATCGAAAAAGCCCATGGCGACCTGTTCAACATCCTGTTGCAGGTGATGGATCACGGCAAGCTCACCGATCATAACGGCAAGAAGATCGATTTCCGCAATGTGGTCCTGATCATGACCACCAATGCGGGCGCCTCCGATGCGGCCAAGGACGCCATCGGCTTCGGCCGCGGCAAGCGGGAAGGCGAGGACGAGGAAGCAATCAAGAAGCTGTTCACGCCGGAATTCCGCAACCGGCTGGATGCGATCATTCCCTTCGCGCCCTTGTCGCGCGACACCATCGACAAGGTGGTGGAAAAGTTCGTCCTGGAACTGGAAGCGCAGCTGGCCGACCGCGACGTCACGTTCGATCTTACGCCGGAAGCGACCCGCTGGCTGGGCGAGAAGGGCTATGACGATTCCTTCGGCGCCCGGCCCTTGGCCCGCGTGATCCAGGAGAACATCAAGAAGCCGCTGGCGGACGAGATCCTGTTCGGCCAGTTGAAGGAAGGCGGCACCGTGCGCGTGCTGCTGGACCGCGAGAAGGACAAGCTGGCGTTCGAATTCATCACCGCCGCGGATGCCAAGCCCCGCGCGCCACAAAAGCCCAAGAAAAAGCCGGCCGCCAAGCAGGACGTCTAGGCCTGGGGCCGGACGGCCGGATCAGAGAGCGTCCCTGATTCTCGCAGCGATGGGCTCCAGCGTTTTGGAGTCCACCATGCCGCGCGCATGCATGCCAAGATCGACGCCCGCGCTGCGGGGAATGATGTGGAAATGCACGTGAAAGACGCTCTGACCGGCGGGGGCGCCGTTCAACATCGCCAGCATGATGCCGGGCGCCTGAAGGCCTTTCTTCACCGCCTTGGCGACTTTCTGGGTGGTGGCCATCATCGCGGCCGCGCCTTCTGGTGACAGGGTCAGGATGTTTTCCGCGGACTCCTTGGGGATCACCAGCACATGGCCCTCGGCCTGGGGCATCACATCCATGAAGGCCAGGGTTTTGTCATCCTCATACACTTTCACGGACGGAATCTCGCCGCGCAGGATTTTGGCAAAGATATTGCCTGGATCGTAAGCCATCTATTTTTCCTTCCTGAACGGCCCATGCTGGGCCAGTTCGCCGATATGCTCTGTCACGGCTTCGCGCTCCTGCGTCAGGAACTGGTCCACCGCCCGTCTTAGGCCCTTATGCGCGATATAATGGGCGCTGTAGGTTTCTTCCGGCATGTAACCGCGCAGCAATTTATGCTCACCCTGGGCACCGGCTTCCACCTTGGCAAGCCCGCGCGCGATGGCGAAATCGATTGCCTGGTAATAGCAGGTCTCGAAATGCAAAAAAGGAACATAATCCAGCGTTCCCCAGTTGCGGCCGAACAAAGTGCCTTCCCCCATCATGTTCAAGGCGCCGGCGATATAATCGCTTCCCCGCCGCGCCATGATCAGCACGATTTGATCCGCCATGCTGGCGCCGATACGGCTGAAGAAGTTGCGGGTAAGATAGGGATGGCCCCATTTGCGGCTGCCCGTGTCGGTATAAAATTCGAAGAAGCGGTCCCAATGGGCTTCCGTGATGTCATTTCCGGAGAGCCAGTCGAAACGAATGCCTTCGCGCGCCACGGCGGCGCGTTCCTTGCGCAGATTCTTGCGCTTGGACGACGACAATTCGCCCAGGAATTGCTCGAAATCCTGATAGCCGTGATTGCGCCAGTGAAATTGCCGGTCCGTCCGCAGCAGATAGCCTTCATCCGCCGCCGCCATCCAATCATCCTTGCGCAGGAAGGTGATATGCAGCGATGAGGCCCCGATCTGATCCGTCGCGGCTTTGCCGGCCTGCAGCAGCAACGCACGGCGGGCCGGATCGGCGGTCAGAATGCGGGGTCCGGTCACCGGCGTGAATGGCACCGAACATTGCAGCTTGGGATAATAATCGCCGCCCGCCCGTTCCAGCGCGTCCGCCCAAGCATGGTCGAAGACATATTCGCCCTGGGAATGGCTTTTCAGATAGGCAGGCAAAATACCTGTTACCGCGCCGTCTTCTTCCAGCACCAAATGCGCCGGCTGCCATCCGGTCCGCGCCGAAGCGCAGCCGGAGGATTCCAGCGCTTCA
>JAFECO010000209.1 GCA_018242085.1 Pseudomonadota bacterium | reverse complement strand
CTCAAAGCCGGATTCCTGATGCGGGTATTGAGCCAGGGGCAGATCGACCTGTTCGATCTTGCCTTTTCGCGCCTGCTGCATATGGACGTCATGCGGTTCCGCCAGGCCTTTTATGGGCAGGGCGTGTCGCAGGTGGCGCTGGCCTGCCGGGCCGCCGGGATCGACAAATCGGTATTCGCCACGGTGTTCAATTTGTCGCGCCAGGCCCGCAACGAAATGGCCAGCCTGGGACGCTCCGATATGGAGGAAGCCGAGCTGGTTTTCGGCCGCTTCACCCGGGCGGCGGCGCTGGAAGAGATGCAGGGCTTTCGGGTCCATTAGGGCTTTTTCGTCGCCAAAACATGCTATTCTGTCCGGCATGCAGGACAGTTTCGGCCGTTCCATTACCTATCTGCGCGTCTCCGTGACGGACCGCTGCGATTTCCGCTGCGTCTATTGCATGAGCGAGCATATGAGTTTTCTGCCCAAGGCGGAGATGCTCACGCTTGAGGAGCTGGAGCGCCTCTGCCTGGTCTTTGTGGACAAAGGCGTGGAGCGGCTGCGCATCACTGGCGGCGAGCCTCTGGTGCGCAGGAATGTGATGACGCTGTTCGAACGGCTGGGCCGGCGGATCGGCGACGGGCTGAAGGAAGTCACTCTCACCACCAATGGCAGCCAGCTCACCCGCTTTGCGCAAGGCCTCGCCGATGCCGGAGTGCGGCGGGTGAATGTCTCGCTGGACACACGCGATCCGGAACTCTTCCGGCGCATCACCCGCTGGGGCGAATTGCCCAAGGTTCTGGACGGCATCGAGGCCGCGGCGAAAGCCGGCCTCGACATCAAGATCAACGCCGTTGCGCTCAAGGGACAAAACGAAGACGAGCTTCTGGACCTGATGCGCTGGTCGCATGCCCAGGGGTTCGACTTCACCTTGATCGAAACCATGCCGCTGGGCGATGTCGACGAGGATCGGGTCGACCGCTATCTGCCTTTGTCGCTGGTGCGGGCCAGGCTGGAGCGCGAAGTAACTTTGACGCCCAGCACGCATCGCACCGGCGGGCCCGCCCGCTATTTCGATGTCGCCGAAACCGGCGGGCGGCTTGGTCTGATCACGCCTCTCACCCACAATTTCTGCGAAAGCTGCAACCGGGTCCGGCTCACCTGCACCGGCACGCTCTATATGTGCCTGGGCCAAGAAGACAGCGCGGATCTGCGCGCGCCGCTGCGTGCCTCCGCGTCCGACGCGCCGCTCCATGCCGCGATCGAGGCCGCGATACGGCACAAGCCACGCGGCCATGATTTCGTGATCGACCGCCGCTCGGCCGCGCCCGCCCTTGCGCGCCCCATGTCGATGACCGGGGGCTGACGCGGGCCATGCCAGCGCTTCATTTCACCGCGGCGCCGGATGCCGCCGAGGCGCTGGCCGACATGCGCAAACGCCATCCCGATGCGGGGCCCAGGCACGCGGATATCGTGGTCGCGCTGGGCGGCGATGGGTTCATGCTGCAGACCCTGCACGCCTTTCTGGGCACCGGAAAGCCGATCTATGGGATGAATCTGGGCTCGGTGGGTTTTCTGATGAACGAATACCGCGCCGAGAAACTGATCGAGCGCCTTGACGCCGCGGAACGGGCGATCGTCCATCCGCTCCGGATGAAGGCGCACAGCGCCAAGGGCGTCACCGAAGCCCTGGCGTTCAACGAGGTCTCGCTGCTGCGCGAAACCCGCCAGGCCGCCAAGATCAGCATCCTGGTGGATGAACGCATCCGCATCGCCGAATTGATCTGCGACGGCGTCCTGGTTTCCACGCCCGCCGGATCGACCGCCTATAATCTTTCCGCACACGGACCGATCCTGCCGATCGACGCGGCGCTTCTGGCATTGACGCCGATCAGCGCTTTTCGTCCCCGCCGCTGGCGGGGCGCGCTCCTGCCCCATCGCGCGCGGGTGCGGTTCGAGATCTTGGAAAGCGCCAAACGTCCGGTCAGCGCCGTGGCCGACGATTTCGAGGTCCGCGATGTCAGCGCCGTCGATGTGGCGGAAGACCGGTCCGTCGCCATGACCATGCTCTATGACGCCGGCCATAATCTCGACGAACGCATCCTGGCGGAGCAATTTTCCGACTAAATCGGCGGATAACCCGCCAGGGGCTTCACCAGCCGTTAACGGGGGTTAAGCTATATTTTCCAGCATCGCGCCCCTTTTCCGGGCGGCGGCAAGCTGGATGCTGGGATGAGCGCGTACCGCTTCGACAGACTCAAAATTCTCGTGGTGGACGACAATGTCCATATGCGCAAGCTGGTGGTCACCATCTTGCAAGCCTTCGGCGTGATTCAGATTTTCGAAGCCGAAAGCGGCGAGCGCGCCTGGGCGATCCTGCGCGAGTCCAATCCCGATGTCGTGGTATTGGACTGGATGATGGAGGGCCTGTCCGGGCTGGATCTGGTCCAGATGATCCGGACCGATTCCCAGACCCCCAATCCTTTCGTGCCGGTGATCATGCTGACCGGCCATACCCATATCGATCGCGTGCGCCAGGCGCGCGACGCGGGCATCAACGAATTCATCGCCAAGCCGGTTTCGGTCAAGGTCATGATGAGCCGGCTGATGTCGGTGATCGAAAATCCCCGCCCATTCGTCCGTACAAAGAGTTATTTCGGGCCCTGCCGCCGCAGGCGCGGCAGCCCGGAATATCGCGGGCCGGAACGCCGCACGGAAAAAACCATTCTGGCCGCGGAATAGGAGGCGCCATGTCCCGCCAGCAACCTATCGAGCTCTTCATGCCTCCCAACATGCTGAAGGCGAAGGTCGGCGGCAGCTTTGTGGGACTGGACATGGCCGCCATCAATCGCGCCGAAGCCGCGATGGAGGAATTGAAAAACGAATTCGCCAGTTGGGCACAGGACGATGTCCGCCGCCTGGTGGCGGCGCGCGACGCCTTCGCCGCCGAGCCTGGCAGCGCGACCAGGGCCGGCCTTTTGCGCGCCGCACATGACATGAAGGGCCAAGCCGCCACCTTCAATTATCCCCTGATCGCGCGCGTGGCGGGCTCCCTCTCCCGCCTCATTCATGACTTGCCGGAAACGACGGAACTTTCGCTGGGCCTGGTGGATGCGCATGTCAACGCCATCCATGTGATCTATCGCGACAAGGTGATGGACATGTCGAACAAGGTGGCGCTGGCGCTGTCCAACGAGCTGGAAGCCCGCGTGGCCGAAGTACTGGGCAGCTAGCTGTCGCCGCGCATCGACGAGAACAGGTCGAGCAACCCGGACCCGAACGACAAAGGCGAACCGGATCCGCCGAAAAAGCCCTTGGGCTGCCAATTCATCACGCCCGCCAGCAAGGTCTGGATATTCGCGTCCACGGCATGCGCGGCGATCCTGCGAGCGGTCGCGGGAATTTCCGCCACCTCGCCCGCTATCGGGCCGGCGGACGGCGCGCTGGCAAGCGTCGCGCTGCTGCCCGGCTGCTGCATCGCCCAGTCATAAACTTCGCGCACGCTTTTGGCCGTGCCGTCGGCATGAAAGAAGACGCTGCGGTTGGCGCCGGCGGCCTGCGGAAAAATCTGCGCGGCGTTGGTGGACGGCGCGGTTTGGCTGGTGCGGATCAGCTTGCAGGCGGCATCGGCGCCCAGAAAGTGCGCGGCATAAAGCTCGCCGCCGCAAACCTGCCGGCCCAGATTGGCTTCCATGGCGCCTTGCGTCGAACGGGCATATTCGCCCGCCATCAGCGCGGACACTTGCGGATCTTTTTTCAGGGCCAGAATGGTCTGGCGGTCGGCATCGCTGGCGGCATGATAGCGGCCATCCGGCGTGGTGCTGATCGCCCCGGCCAGCGACCCCAGGCCGTACTTGGCCCCGTGGGTCTTCACCAGTCCCAGCCAGGTCTGGTCGATGAACTGAAACAGCCCGGCCGCGGAGGATGTGCTGGACTGGGCGTTGGCCTTCAGGCTGGATTCCCGCATCGCGGTGCCGAGCAGATAATGGAAGTCCGAACCCGTCGCGGCGGCGGCATTTTTCAGCGC
>JAFECO010000208.1 GCA_018242085.1 Pseudomonadota bacterium | reverse complement strand
GGCCTGGGCCAGACCTTGATCGACCTGATCAATCTGCGCGCCTCGCAGATCAATGGCTGCGCTTTTTGCGTCGATATGCATTCCAAGGAAGCCAAGATCCATGGCGAGCGGGAGCTTCGCCTCTATCATGTCGCGGTGTGGCGGGAATCGCCTTTGTTCGATGCGCGCGAGCGGGCGGCGCTGGAATGGACCGAAGCCTTGACCCAGCTTTCGCCGCATGGCGTGCCCGATGCGGTCTATGATGCCGTGCGGGCCCAGTTCGACGACAAGGACATGGCGGCGCTGAGTTTCGCGGTGATGGCGATCAATGGCTGGAATCGCCTTAGTGTCGGGTTCAGGGCCGTGCCGGGATCGCGCGATGCGGTGTATGGGCTGACCAAGGCGGGACTGAGCTAGGCGATGCAGCTGAAGAACCAGGTGGAATGGGCGCTGCATTGCTGCGCCATCCTGGCGGGGCTGGGGCCGGACCGCCATCTGCCCACCAAGGATCTGGCGGAGCTGCATGGCGTGCCGAAGGAATATCTCTCCAAGGCGCTGCAGGCGTTATCGCAGGCGGGGATCGTGGAAGGGACGCTGGGCCCTTCGGGCGGCTATCGCCTGGCGCGGCCGGCGGGCGCGATCACGTTTCTCAACATCGTGGAAGCGGTGGAAGGCAAAGGGTCGAGTTTCGCCTGCACCGAAATCCGCAAGAACAATCCTTGCCGGGGATCGATGTCCGGGGCGGCGGCGGGGGACAACAGGCCTTGCGCCATCGCGCGGGTGATGTGGGAAGCAGACCGGGCCTGGCGCGAAAGCCTGAACGGCGTGAGCTTGGCCGATCTGGCGAAGACATTGGAGAAGACCGTGCCCGCGCCGCTGCTGAAAAAGACCGCGGCCTGGGTCGAAGCGCGGACCTGATGCGCTAGACGGCTTTTCCCACCAGCAAGCCAACGCCCGCCGTCACCGCCATCGCCAGCGCGCCCCAGAATGTCACGCGGACGATGGGCTTGATGTATCCGGCGCCGCCGGCTTTTGCGCCCAGGGCGCCCAGCACCGCCAGAAAAAGCAGCGCGCTGACAACGACCAAAAGAATGATGTAGCGCGGCGGGCTGACGATCACCGCCAGCAAAGGCAGCGCCGCGCCGGCCGAAAATGTCGCCGCCGAGGTGAGGCCGGCCTGGATCGGCCGCGCCGTGGTGATTTTCGAGATGCCCAATTCGTCATGGGCATGTGCCGCCAGTGCGTCTTTTGCCATCAACTGGCGCGCCACTTCCTGGGCGAGCGGGCGGTCCAATCCCCGTTTTTCGTAAATATGCGCCAATTCATCCTGCTCGGCGGCGGGATCGGCTTTGAGTTCCTGGCGCTCGCGGGAAAGATCGGCGTGTTCGGTGTCGGACTGCGAGCTGACCGAGACATATTCGCCCGCGGCCATCGACATGGCGCCGGCGACCAGGCCCGCGGCGCCGGCCAGAAGAATGTCGCTTTTGGAGGCCGATGCGGCGGCGATGCCCAAAATCAGGCTGGCGGTCGAAACGATGCCGTCATTGGCGCCCAGGACGGCGGCGCGCAGCCAGCCGATGCGTTCGACCAGATGCTGTTCGCGGTGATGATGCAGGCTGCGCAAGGCCGGTCCCCTTCCCAAGCGCCATCATGACGGGAAATAAGCGGGCGGCAAGACGGATGCGGGGATATCGTTTCCGGTGCCCGCAAATTCTTCTATAGGATGGATGCAACGGTCCGGCGGGGGAGATGATGGGCAAGGGACGGGTCGAGGCGTTCAGCGACGGCGTGATCGCCATCATCATCACCATCATGGTGCTGGAGTTCAAAACGCCGGAAGACGCCTCGCTGCCCGCGCTGCTGCACCTGGCGCCGCATGTGGCGATCTATGCGATGAGCTTCGTCTATGTCGGCATCTATTGGAACAATCACCATCACATGCTGCATGCGGTCAAAGGCGTGAGCGGCGGCATCCTGTGGGCCAATCTGCATCTTCTGTTCTGGCTGTCGCTGGTGCCGTTCGTGTCGGATTGGATGGGCGAGCATTATCTTTCTCCCTGGCCGGTGGCGCTTTATGGCGTGGTGCTGTTCATGAACGGCGTGGCCTATGGAATCCTGGCCTGGCGGCTGGTGCGCCATGAGGGGCCGGATTCGGTGCTGGCGCGGGCCTATCGCAATGACCGCAAGATGATCGGGTCGGTGGCGGCTTATGGGATCGCGATCGCGGCGGCCTGGGTCCTGCCGGTTCTGTCGCTGGCGCTTTATGCGGGGGTGGCTCTGGCCTGGCTGGTGCCCGACCGGCGGATCGAAAAAGCGCTGCACATGACCTGAAATGGGACTTACCTTTCCGTAACCGGAAGACGATTAGGCTGACCCGTCTTCAAACCGGTCCGGCCATGGCTTGGTCATTTGCCGCGCGTCTGCTGCGCCGCCTTGCGGGCGGTCATGAGGCGTCGTCCGGGGAAATCCTGCCGCCGGTCAAGCTGGAATCGGGTATCCGCGCCGAACCCGCATGGGACCTGAACGCCAGCGTGGAAGAGCGTGCCGACGCTTTCGTTTCGCTGTTTCTTAACACGGCGCCCAAGGATCTGCGCCGGGCCCGCATGGGGCAATTCCGCGAACAATAAGGGCTTTTTCGCCTGTGGGCGCTTTTAACCACGGGGCGAGGAAAGCATCGCGTCCGTGCCCCCAGCGCTTATGCTGGCGGCGCGCGAAAGCATGGATTCGGGCGATGCGGACATTGCATATTCTTCAAGCGGGACCGGCGAGTTTTGAAGTGCGCGACGAGGCGGGCGGATTGATGGGCGTCGCCTCCGACGAAGCCAAGGCCGTCACCAGCGCCATGTTTTCCGCCGACCTTATCGGCCAGCAGGGCTATACGGTACGCGTGGTCGCCGACCATGACGGGCGGAGTGAAGAGATCTACGCCGTCCGGCGCGCCTGACCGCCTCATTTGTCGAATTTGTAGCGCGCGCCGCCGAAGGCGAAGCGCAAGCCGCGCCCCACCGAGACCAGGGCCGCGGTGGGATGATCCTCGCCCGTCATCAAGGCATATTCCACCTTATAGCCCTTGGCGCCGTCGAGCGCGGCGAGGCGCGACGCCAAGGCGCGCGTGCCGGAGACCATGCCGCTCCATCGCGCGCGCTGCTTCAGATAGGGCGCGATCTCGGCCTGTTTGGCGGGGGCTAAGGAATTCACAAAGGCTTTGGGCGGAATGGGAAGATCGTCTTCATCGCCGCCCGCGGTGATCAGGATGCGGGGCGCCGCTTGTCCGGCGGCGATGGCGGCGGCGAATTTTGTTTCGTCCGCGAGCACGGCGTCGTCGTCCCACCACAGGCTGGGGCTGGAGGCGATGAAACTGCGGAAGGCGTTGGGTTCGGTGAAGAGGGCATGCACCACCGCAAGCCCGCCCAGCGAGTGGCCATAGAGCGCCTGGTTGGCGGCATCGACCGGGACCAGGGCGGCGATCCTGGGTTTGATTTCTCCCTCGATGATTTTGAGGAAATCGTCCAGCCCGCCATTGCGGGACGGCTCGAACCAGCCGGGCGCGCGATGCGCGGGCGCGACGGGCAAGGTGAGATCGTGGGTCCGCAGCCGGTTATAGGCGCTGATCATGGCGTCGGTGCCGATAGGGCCGGTGTCGCCGGGTTTGCGGTTGGCGTATTTTTCGATCACTGCCCGATCGTTGAAGGCAAGATGGTCGATGCCTACGACGACGGCGGCGTTTTCCTGCAACAGCCGGGAGCCGACGACGGCGGTGGAGAAATAGGCATCCCCATCCAGCACATAATAGACGGGATAGCCGCCGGGTGGCGGCGGGATGAACGGGATGCTGACAAACAAAGTATAAGGTTCGCCATTGATCGCGGACGTGAATTGGACCTGCCGCGTGTTGGGGATCGAGACTTCGGCGGGCCAGATCCGGTTGCTATCGGCGGCGAAGACTTGCATCGGTGCCGCGAGGGCGAGGCCAAATGTGAAAACTCGGATCGGCGATTTTCTCATGTCGTTCCTTTCAATCTGGCGCA
>JAFECO010000207.1 GCA_018242085.1 Pseudomonadota bacterium | reverse complement strand
CTGGCGGACGGCCGGGTGCTGCCGATGCTCAAATCGTTGCACAAGGACAATACCGGCTACGATTTGAAGCAGCTTTTCATCGGCGCGGAAGGTACGTTGGGGATCGTCACCGCGGCCAGCCTGCGGCTGTTCCCCCATCCCGCCCAGATGGTCACGGCACTCACCGCCGTGCCGTCGCCGGAAGCGGCCTTGGCGCTGCTGGGTCATATGCAGGCGCAGACAGGCGGCTTGCTGTCCTCTTTCGAGCTCGTCTCGCGGCCGACCTTGGAGATGGTGCTGCGGCACATTCCGAACACCCGCGATCCGATGGCCACGCCCTCGCCCTGGTATGTGCTGATGGAAGTGTCGGGCGGCGCGGGCGCCAGCCTGGAAGCGCTGACTCAATCGGCGTTGGAAGAAGCCGCGGGAGAAGAACTCTTGACCGACGCGGTGGTCGCCCAGAACCAGGCCCAGGCGCGCAGCTTCTGGCACATGCGCGAAACCATTTCCGAGGCCGAGAAACGCGAGGGCGTTTCCATCAAGCACGACATCTCCGTGCCGGTGGCGTCCATTCCCGCCTTCATCGCCGAGGCCACGGGGGTTGTGGTGAAGAAATTCCCCGGCGCCCGGCCGATCTGCTTCGGCCATATGGGCGATGGCAACCTGCATTTCAATTTCAGCGCCCCTGCCGGCCAGGACGCGGCCTTCTCGGCGCAATGGGATGAGGTGCAGCTCACCGTTCACGACATCGTGAAGGCCTATTCCGGTTCGATCAGTGCCGAGCATGGCATCGGGCAGATGAAACGCGATCTGCTGCCGCGCTACAAATCGAGCGAGGAATTGGACGCGATGCGGGCGCTGAAGCACGCCTTCGATCCCAAGAACATCCTCAATCCGGGAAAGACCGTGCCCGCGGTCCGCAAGCTTTAAGCGGCTTTTGGAAGAACCGGCTCCGCCGCCAGCGGCGCGGCTACCGGCTTCTTGTTGGACATGGCGCTGATCGAGGCGGTGACGAAGGTCGCCGCATAGGGAAGGCTCTGCACGCCCAGCATCACCATCCAGAGGCTGACGGCCGGATCCTCGAAGCCGCGGTCAAAGCCCATCGAGATCATCGCCGCGAGAAGCCCGGCCAGGAGTACCGTCTCCTGCCACACCACCCGCAGCACCTGGCTGAACTGGGCCGGATTCTCGCATTTGGGCGTGCGCATGAAGGGCTTGCCCGCCGTCAACAAGCCCGACCACATTGCCTTGCCCACGGTATGGGTCAGCGAAAGCCCGGCCACCGAGGCCATCACCGCCCCCTTCAGCCCGGAGCGCACCTTGGGCGGATAGAGCAGCAACGTCTTGATCAGCTTGGTCGCGAACAGCGCCATGGCGGCAGCCGACAGGGCCGGCATCGGCACATCGATATAGCTGGGTATCGCCCACATCAGGACCGTCCACACCAGAGCGGTGCAAGTCACGATCATGCCCAGCCCGTCGGAAATCCAGGGCAGCCAGCCCGACAGGAACTGATAGCGCTGCTCCCAGGAAAGGCCGGAGCCGCCCAGGAATATCTCCCGCGCATGGCGCTTCATGATCTGCATGGCGCCATAGACCCAGCGATAGCGCTGGGACATGAAGGCTTCCAGCGTATCGGGCTCCAGCCCCGCGCCCATTCTTTGCGGGATATAGGCGGCTTCATAGCCCGCCTCGAACAGCTTCAGGCCCAGCTCGGTGTCTTCGGTGATGCACCATTCACTCCAGCCGCCCACTTCCTCCAGCGCGCTCTTGGTCACGATGGTCATGGTGCCGTGCTGGATGATGGCGTTGTGTTCGTTGCGCTCCACCATGCCGATATGGAAGAAGCCGCGATATTCCTCATAGGCCATGGCCTTGAAGATATTTTCGCCGGCATCGCGATAATCCTGGGGGCCCTGCACCAATGCGATGGAAGGAGAGGCGAAGAACGGCATCGCGCGGCGCAGCCAGAACGGCTCGACCTGATAGTCGCTGTCGATCACCGCGACATGGGTGGCGGAAGGGTCGGTCAGCGCCAGGGCGCGATTAAGCCCGCCGGCCTTGAACCCTTTGACATTGTCGAAATGGAAAAAGCGGAAACGCGGCCCCAGCGTCTTGCAATAAGCCTCGACCGGGCGCCAGACCTCCGGGTCAGGCGTATTGTTGTCCAGCACGATGACTTCGAAATCGTCATAGTCCAGCCGGGTCAGGGCATCGATGGTTTCGATCACCATCTGTGGCGGCTCGTTATAGGTCGGCAGATGGATCGAGACTCGCGCGCTTTTTTCCGGAATCGCGGCGGGAACGATGCGGCGGTCCATCCGCCACAGGGACGCCGCCAGTTCGATGCCCTCGGTGAGGATGATGGCGCAGGCGAGCAGCACCAGCGGCGACATCGCGATCATGGCGGCGATGTCAGTGGGGTCGATATATTCCAGCGCCGTGGCGTCGATCAGCGCCAACAGGCCCGTCGAGACCAAGGCGATCAGACCGCCCATCACCAGATAGCCGGTCTGGCGCACTTTGGGCATGCGCCCCAGGATCAGAAGCCCCAATGACAGGCTCAACACCGCCGCCAGCATCGCGTAGCCCCGCCATTCGGGGAAACTGCGCAGCAGGCCGGTGAAGCTGAATTTGGGATGGCCGGTGGCGTCAAACACGCCCCAATAGGCGCCGACCGCGCCCTCGCCCGTGTTCTTCCAGGGCGAGTCATAGGCTTCCATCAGGTAATAATCATAACCCTTCTCCTGCGCGAATTGGACGAAGGCGCGCACGAAATAGGCTTCGTTGGCGATGGAAGCCTGGGCCGAGCCGCGGGTGCGGCCTTCCGAGGGCCAGCCCGCCTCGCCCACGATGATGGGCTTGTCCGGGAATGTCTGCTGGGTGATGTCGTAGTGCTTATCGATGAAGCGCATCGCGCTGGTGATGTGCACATTCTCCCAGTAAGGCAGCAGATGGACGAACACCACATCCACATGCTTGGCCACTTCCGGGATCACCACCCAGGTGGACCAGGGCTCCGCTGTCGTCACCTTGATGCGGGCCGGCAGCGCGGCGCGCACCCGGTCGAGATAGATGCCGAGCTGCTCGGCGGACACATAGCCGAACAATTGCGTCTCGTTGCCGACAATGACGCGGTCGATCACCCGCCGGTTGGCCAAAGCGATCTTGATCGCCAGATCGATCTGCTGGTCGTTCTTGGCCAGGTCGGGACTGATCCAGATCCCCAAAGACACGGTCATGCCGTAGCGGCGGGCGATCTCCGGCACCTTGTCCATGCCGCCATCCACCGTATAGGTGCGGATATGGCCGGTGACATGCGCCAGCTGGGCAAGGTCGCGGTCTATATGCTCCGGCGTGACATGCAACTGGTCGCTGGCGCGAAACAGGCGGCTGGGATTATAGGCGATGCCGCGCACCTGCCCGTCCCAATCCGGCGCCACCACGGTGTAATCCCGGCTGGTCCAAAACAACGCGCTGGCACCCACAACTGCGATCAAAGCAACCAGAATGCGCAAGCGCACGCCGTTTTGAGTCTGCCGCCGCAGGAACTGCCGAAAGCGCATTAACGGAAACGCCTTAACGCTGAGGCTTGTCGTCGGGATCGTTGGGATCGGGAACATAGCCCGGCTCGCCGCGCCGGGGCGCCGGCGTGGTCGATACCAGGGTCATGTCAAACACCAGGGTTTGGTCCGGCGGAATGGACTTGCCGGCGCCGCGCGCGCCGTAACCGAGTTGGGACGGAATCACGATCTGCCAATGATCGCCTTCGCGCATCAGCTGCAAGGCTTCGGTCCATCCGGCAATAACCTGGTTGACCTTGAAATTCGCCGGCAGGCCCGGCGAGGTGCCGTCGAACACGCGGCCGTTGATCAAGGCGCCGGTGTAATAGACCTCGACGGAATCGGTGGCGGCGGGCCGGCGGCCAAAGCCGTTCTGCAACATCAGGATCTGCAGGCCGTCGGGTTTGACGATCACGCCTTTTTTCTTGGCGTTCGCCGCCAGGTAAGCGGCATTGGCCTGGGCGCTGAG
>JAFECO010000206.1 GCA_018242085.1 Pseudomonadota bacterium | reverse complement strand
GCGATCGATGGCGCCTTCGACGGCGCCCCACAAAGCCAATGCGTTTGCTTCGGTGGCGCCGCTGGTGAAGATCACCTGATCCGGCTTGGCGTGCACCAGCCGGGCGACCAGGTCGCGCGCCTTTTCCACCACCGCCCGCGCGGCGCGGCCATGGGCATGCACCGAGGAGGGATTGCCGGTGATGGTGAGCGCGTGCGCCATCGCGTCCCGCGAAAGGGGCCGGAGCGGCGCAGTCGCATTGTGATCGCAATACGGCATGATAATCAGGCGGCTTCGAAATCCGCGGCTGCGTCTTCGCTCGCACCTTCGGCGCCGTCGAAATCGTTGCAGGGCCGCGAACGGCCCAGCACGCGCCGCTCCACCACATCGGCCAGCGATACCGACGAGAGGAAAATATGGATCTGCTGCCCCAGTTCCTCCCACAGGTCATGGGTGACGCAGCGCGCGCCCGTCTTGGTGCAACCTTTGGAACCGTTGGGCTTGCAGCGGGTGGCCGCGATGGGCTCGTCCACCGCCACGATGATGTCGGCGATGCGAAGCTCATTGGACGGCCGGGCCAGGCGATAGCCGCCGCCGGGACCGCGAACACTGGTCACCAGCCCGCCGCGGCGGAGCTTGGCGAACAGCTGTTCCAGGTAAGACAGGGAAATATCCTGCCGCTCGGCGATGTCGGCCAGCGCCACCGGCTTGGCCTGATTGTTGGCGTCGGAAGCATGGCCGGCCAGATCGGCCATCGCCATCACCGCATAGCGTCCTTTTGTGCTCAGCCGCATGACCGATCTCCTTCAAATGGCGGCGTTTTTTCTTAGGCAGTGGGGACGGCTTGGTGTAAGAAGCGCGGCCCGCCCTGGAAAAAAGCCTGGATTCCAGCAAAAGGGATATAGATTTCCTGACCATGCTGGTCAAGTATTCACCTTCACCGCGCCTGCATATCACCAAGCAATTGAAAATAAACGGTTTTCAGATACGTTCGTGGACCTAAAAACCGAGTTTTCCGCTATGCTAAAGCCGCAGAGCCGCCCGTCAGAGAAAAACCATGCCTGACATCATTCTTCCCGGTTCCGCCGGCCGCATCGAAGCCCGTTATCAGCGCCAGAAAGCGCCCGGCGCCCCCATGGCGCTGGTGCTGCACCCCCACCCCCAGTTCGGGGGCACGATGAACAACCCCCTGGTCTATGACCTTTTCCACATGTTCCACGGGCTGGGCTGCACCACCGTGCGGTTCAATTTCCGGGGCGTGGGCCGCAGCCAGGGCACCTTCGACAATGGCTCGGGCGAATTGTCCGACGCCGCCGCCGTGCTGGACTGGATGAACACGCTTTATCCCAACCCGTCCAATGTCTGGGTCTGCGGCATCTCCTTCGGCGCCTGGATCGGCATGCAGCTTTTGATGCGCCGACCTGAGATCACCGGCTTCGTCTCCATCGCGCCGCCGGCCAGCATGTACGATTTCGCCTTCCTGGCGCCCTGCCCCGCATCCGGGCTGATCGTGCACGGCACCAAGGACAATGTGGTGCCCGAAGCGGATGTGCAGAAGCTTGTCGACCGCCTCACCGCCCAGAAGGGCATCAAGATCACCTACAACAAGGTCGAAGGCGCCAACCATTTCTTCGACAAGCATGAAGCCGATGTGGTGGAGACGGTGAAAGAGTATGTCTCCAACATGATGAGCAAGCCACGCGAAGGGCGTTAGTCCTTCGCGTGTCCCCGGCGAGCATCGCGCAGCGATGCGAGGGAAGGGGGCCCAGGTGCAGGCATTAATGCCTATGTAATTTTCCACCCGTCATCGGCTGCTTGACGCCCGTCGTCGTCGGCAGCGATAGCGGCAGCCCTTTCTTCGCGCGCATCGCCAGATAGGCGAAGCCTTCCGCTTCCATGGCGTCGCCATCCCAGCCCGCGTCCTTGGCCGTCAGGACGGGTGCGTTCACCCTGGCCTTCAGCTGATCCATCAGAAATGTGTTGTGCCGCCCGCCGCCGGAGACGATCCAGATCGCGGCCGGTTCCGGAAAATGCTCGCGGGCCCGCGCCAGGGACGCTGCGGTGAAGGCGGTCAAGGTCGCCGCCCCGTCTTCCGGCGACAATCCCTCCACCGCCGCGCTGCCGAAATCCAGCCGGTCCAGCGATTTGGGCGGCGGGCGATCGAAAAAAGGATTGTTCAGCATTTTGGCCAAAGCGGCATCGTTCACTTTGCCGCTGCGGGCGAATGCACCGTCCACATCGACCGGCTTGCCGCTGTGCCGGTGCATCCAGTCATCGATGGGCGCGTTGCCGGGGCCGGTATCGAAAGCAATCACCGTGCCGCCGGATATATAAGTGACCTGCGCCACCCCGCCGATATTGCTCAAGACCAGCGGCGTGGGCAGTCCGGAACGGCGAGCCAGCACCGCATGATAAAGCGGCATCAAGGGCGCACCCTGGCCGCCCGCTTGGACATCGGCGGTGCGGAAATCGTTGATCACATCGATGCCGGTCATCCGGGCCAGGGCGGCGCCATCACCGATCTGCCAGGTCCAGTGCCGCTCCGGACGGTGCAGGATGGTCTGGCCGTGAAAGCCCAGCAACGCCACCTGATCGGCCGCCAAGCCCGCCTTTTTTAAAAGGGCCTTGACCGCTTCGGCATGGGCCTCGGTCAGGCGCTTTTCCGCATCGCGAATGGCGTAGGGTACCGGCGCCCCCTGCTCCACGCCCCGCGCTTCTTCCAGGGCCGCCCGCAACACGGACCGCGTCTCGGCGTCATAGGGAATGGTCAGGCTGGCCAGAGGGCGGGCGACATCCTCCCCATCGGTCTCGATCAGGGCGGCATCGACGCCATCCAGCGACGTCCCGCTCATAAGACCAATGACTTTCGATATTTCCGGCATTTGTGCTATGGCCCGTTCTATAGAAACCCCCATCTGTCGCAGCTCGGGCCGGCCAGCCGGCACCTCGCTACGACATCTTCCCCCGCCGATAGCTTCGCTATGCGGGGGAAGAAAGCCAGAGCTTATAAAAAATGCCAGTCGCGCCGCAATTCCAGTCCGAATTCCTCCGCACCTTTGTGGCGCGGGGAGCCTTCTATGCCTGCTCCGAACCCGCCGCCGAACTGGATGCGCTGTTCCAGAAGGAGCGTGTCACCGCCTATATCGGCTTCGACTGCACCGCCAAGTCGATGCATATCGGCAATCTGGTGCAGCTGATGACGTTGCGGCGGCTGCAGCAGGCCGGTCATAAGCCGATCCTGCTGATGGGCGGCGGCACCACCAAGGCAGGCGATCCCTCGGGCAAGGACGAGACAAGGCTGATCCTGACGCCGGAGCAGATCAACGCCAACAAGCAATCCATGCTGAGCGGCGTGAAGCATCTCTTGAAATTCGGGGATGGCCCGTCCGACGCGATCATGGTGGACAATGCCGAATGGCTGGACCGGCTGGAATACATCCCCTTCCTGCGTGAAGTGGGGCGCCATTTCTCCGTCAATCGCATGCTGACCATGGACAGCGTCAGGCTGCGCCTGGAACGCGAGCAGCCGCTGTCGTTCCTGGAATTCAATTACTCCATCATGCAGGCCTATGATTTCGTCGAACTCAACAGGCGTTACGGCTGCCGGTTGCAATCGGCGGGCTCGGACCAGTGGGGCAACATCATTTCGGGCATCGAGCTGGGGCGACGCATGGCAAGCCCGCAATTGTTCGGACTCACGACGCCTCTGATCACCACCGCATCGGGCGCCAAGATGGGCAAGACTGCCGCCGGCGCCGTCTGGCTCAACCCGGACATGTTCAGCGTCTATGATTATTGGCAATTCTGGCGCAACACGGAAGACGGCGATGTGGGCCGCTTCCTTCGCTTGTTCACCGACATGAAGCTGGACGAAATCGTCCAGCTGGAAAAACTTCAGGGCGCGGAATTGAACGAGGCCAAGAAGGTGCTCGCCACCGAAGCCACCGCGGTCCTGCATGGGCGCGAAGCGGCGGAACAGGTTGCGGAGACCGCGCGCCGCGCCTTCGAAGAAGGCGTGTCGGCGGAAGGCCTGCCCACGATC
>JAFECO010000205.1 GCA_018242085.1 Pseudomonadota bacterium | reverse complement strand
GGTCTATGCCTATACCATCGATATGTGGGCCACCAGCTACGCGCTTTTGCCCGGTCACCGCTTGCGGCTGGAGATCTCAAGCAGCGATTTCCCCCGCTTCGACCGCAACCTCAATACGGGCGAGGATCCCAATACCGGCACGCGCATGACGGTGGCAAACCAGACCATCTATCACAGCAGCCGCTATCCCTCCCATGTCGTGCTTCCCTTGATCCCCGGTAATTGATTTTCGGCCAGTTCCATCCAAGCCATCGCCAGGATTCCAAGATGAACAAATTCAACTCTCGATTGGGAGCCGGCATCATCCTTGCGATCGGCGCGCCTGCCTGCGCCCTGGCACAGGTCAATGCGCCGATTCCGAACATCGCGGGCAAGGTGCAGACGGTCAACGGCCTCATTGATCCGTCGGCGCTCGGCGAAACGCTGATGCACGAGCATATCTTTATCGACTTCAAAAAACCGCCTCCGATGACCCAGCCCTTTTCGGAGATTGCGGTGATCAAGCGGCTCCCCAAGCCAGGGCCGCATGACGAGCTCACGGACTTCAACGAATCCCTCGATGCCATCCTGGATTTCAAGAATGAAGGCGGCGGAACCATCGTCGATGTGACCAATTTCGGGCTCACGCGCGATCCGCTCGCCTTGCGGCTGGTTTCGCGCGCGTCGGGCCTTAATGTGGTGATGGGCGCGGGCTGGTACATGCTGCCGTTTCATCCGCCCGACATGGACCAGCTTACCGTCCAGCAGCTCACCGACATCATCGTCCGCGACGTCACGGTCGGCGCGCAAGGCACGAATATTCGCTCCGGCGTCATCGGCGAAGTCGGCGTCGGCGATTTCGACGACCGGAAAAAGCCTCATCCCCTGTTCCCCAACGTGATCAAAAGCATCCGCGCAAGCGCAAGGGCCGCCCGGATCACTGGCGCGCCGATGAATGTTCACAATTTCGAAGCGCTGCCTGAGATGATGCAGACGCTTGACATCATTCAGTCGGAAGGCGTCGATCTGCACCGGGTGGTGATGTCGCATACCGGCAGACGCCCCGCGAACGAGATCGAAGCGATCTTCGCGCGCGGTGCCTATGTGGAGTGGGATTATCTGGGACAGGCGCCATTGCCGCCGGAGAATGAGAAGCAGGTCATCGACAGCCTGGTCGCGATGATCAAGGCCGGACATGCGGCGCAGATCATCATCTCGCACGATATTTGCACCCAGCCCCAGCTCAAGATCAATGGCGGCGGCGGCTACACTTATGTCAATGACGTGATCCTTCCGGGCCTCAAGGCCCAGGGCATCAGTGACGCGACCGTTCACCAGATCATGTACGAAAATCCGGCGCGGGCGCTTACCTTCGTCGCGCCGCAGCCGGTTCTGCGTCAGCCATAGCCCATTCCTCGCGCGGATATCTCGACGGCGGCCGGCGCTTTGCGCCGGTCCTGGACCTGCGAGTTCCCGGAAGCCCGCTGTCTTATCGGAGCCAATCCGCTATACCTGCGGCGCCCGGCTTCACAGACCGGCGGAAAATGCAGGATGGTCCGGCCAGGGCACAGGCGATGTAGCGGAATAATGCAGCAAAATCAGTTATATAAATTCTCCATCGCCCCCATGATGGACTGGACCGATACGCATTGCCGCGTGCTGCACCGGCTGCTCACCCGTCGCGCCCTGCTTTACACCGAAATGGTGACGGCGGACGCCGTCCTTCATGGCGATCGCCGGAAGTTGCTGGGCTTTGACGCTTCGGAACATCCCGTCGCCCTGCAACTGGGCGGATCCGAACCTCGCGCATTGGCGGAGGCGGCGCGCATCGCCGAGGATTTCGGCTATGACGAGATCAATTTGAATGTCGGTTGTCCTTCCGACCGCGTGCAGTCGGGCCGCTTCGGCGCTTGCCTGATGCGCGAGCCCGCGCTGGTGGCCGATTGCATGGCCGCCATGCGGGGCGCCGTATCCCTGCCCGTCACCGTCAAATGCCGCATCGGGGTCGACGATCAGGATCCGGAAGAAAGCTTGCGCACCTTGATCGGCAAATGCGCCGCGGCCGGCGTGACCCAATTTGCGGTACACGCGCGCAAGGCCTGGCTGGACGGGCTGTCGCCCAAGGAAAATCGCGACGTGCCGCCGCTGGACTACGACCTGGTCTATCGGGTGAAGCGCGAGAATCCGGGCCTTCAGATCACGCTCAATGGCGGCATCCAGACTCTGGATCAGGCCGAGGCGCATCTTGCCCATGTCGATGGCGTGATGTTGGGCCGCGCCGCTTATCAGAATCCGGCCATGCTGCTTGAGATCGACCCCCGCTTCCATGGCGGCGCGCCGCGCGATCTGGAGGATGCGCTGGAGGCGTGGTGCCTTTATGTGGAGCGAAAACTCAAGGGTGGGGTCCGGCTTGGCAACATGACCCGGCACATGCTGGGCATGTTCAATGGACGCCCCGGCGCGCGCGGGTTCCGCCGCCATTTGAGCGAGAATGCGCCGCGCCGTGACGCCGGCATCGCGGTACTGCGCGACGCCTTGCGCTTTCTCGACCCGGAGCATCAGGCGGCATGACCCGCCTTCGCTCCCATGGCGAGGCGTTGTGGATCGCGGACGGACCGGTGGTTAAATTTTATGGCTTTTGCTACCCGACGCGAATGGCGGTCGCGAGATTGGCGGGCGATGCGCTTTTCGTCTGGTCTCCCATCGCGCTGGATGCCTCATTGAAAGCCGAGATCGATGCACTGGGACGGGTGACGTATCTGGTGTCACCCAACAAGATGCATTACCTTTATCTGGCGCAATGGAAAGCAGCCTATCCGGCGGCTCAACTGCATCTGCCGCCCGGCCTGGCGGAGAAGCGGCCGGACTTGGCTTCCGGCGAGCGCCTTTGCAGCGATACATCCGCGACCTGGTCCGGCGAGATCGATCAGGTGTGCTTCGGCGGCAGTCCCGTCATGTCCGAGATTGTGTTCTTCCATCGTGCCAGCCGCACCGCATTGTTCGGCGACCTGATCGAGAATTTCCCGAAGGGATGGTTTTCGGGCTGGCGCGGCGTTGTTGCCTGGCTCGACGGCATCGTAACACCCAATGGAGGGGCGCCACGGGAATGGCGACTAAGCTTTTTCGACCGCCGGAAGGCGCGGCAGGCTCTCGTCGTTATCCTCGGCTGGCATCCCCACCAGGTCATCATCGCGCATGGCGATGGCGCGCGCGAGAATGGCGAGGCTTTTATCCGTCACGCATTCCGGTGGCTGGCCTGAAGGCTATTTCCTGGCCGTAATCAGCGCGTCCAACAGGGCCGGCGTTCCTTCCACCCGCTCCAGATGCGGATAGCGCAGCCCATCGTGATAGGCGATGGAAACCGTGCTGAATGCATCATTGCGCTTGACCAATAGCTGGATCGGCGCCTGGTCGCTCTTGGCCTCGGTGATAGCGTCCTTCAGCTCATCGGCGTCGTAATCGACGCCATTTACGGCGATGATCTCGGTGCCCAGCGCAAGCCCGGCCTTGAAGGCAGGGCCGTCCCAGGTGACGTCGATGACCTTGCCCTTGTTGTCGAGCACAACGCCCAGCGAATAGGAGAGATTTTCCTGCTTGCGCTGGCTGTTGCTGGACACGGTCCGCGCCGACGGCTTGTCGGTATAGACCAGCCGGTAGCCGCCGCGCGTGATGCCATCCATGGGCGGCTTGGCCAACTGGTCGACATGGGCATGCAGGAAGCCGGCCCAATCATAGGGCATCACGTCATTCAGCGCCTTGACCACATCGTCGAAGGTATAGGTGACGGGCACGAAGCTGCCGTCATTGATGCCAAAGAAGGCCTTGGCGAAATCGTCGAGCGATTTCTTGCCGCCCGTTTTCTGGCGGATCAGGCTGTCGGCATCCAGCCACAGCATCAGGCCTTCATTGTAATAGTCTTCGCTGCGCTGGTAATTGCGCCAGGGAAGCGGCTGGCGGTTGGAAATGATGGGATCGAGCGTGGTGTCCTCGAGCGGGCGCCATTGCCGGCCCGCCTGGGTGCTGTAGAGCGCGGCCAGATCGGCATAGGC
>JAFECO010000204.1 GCA_018242085.1 Pseudomonadota bacterium | reverse complement strand
ACCCGGCCGACATCGTTGCGGCCCAGATCCAGCAGCATCAGATGTTCGGCGCGTTCCTTGGGGTCGGCCATCAATTCTTCGGCCAGGGCAGCGTCCTTGTCGGGCGTGGCGCCGCGCGGGCGGGTGCCGGCGATGGGCCGGATGGTGACTTTGCCGTCGCGCAGCCGCACCAGGATCTCCGGGCTGGAGCCCACGATCGAGAAGCCTGGGAACGACAGATAGTAGAGGAAGGGCGAGGGGTTGAGCCGCCTGAGCGCGCGATAAAGCGAAAAGGGCGGCAGGCTGAACGGGCGGCGGAAGCGCTGGCTGGGCACGACCTGAAAGATGTCGCCGGCGCGGATATAATCCTTGGCCCGCGCCACGACATCGAAATATTCGTCCTTGGTCATGTTGGAATCGATTTTGGATTCCAGCGGCAGATCGGCGGGCGCCTGCACGGTGGGGGGCAGGGGGCGGTCCAGCGCGGCGACGGCGTCTTCGATGCGCTCGCTGGCCCGCGCATACGCGGCCTTGGCATCCACATTCGCGTCGGGCCAGACCGGGGTCACCACCACGATCTCATCCTTCACCGTGTCGAAAATCGCCACGATGGTGGGGCGCAAAAGGATCGCATCTGGAAGGCCCAGCCGGTCGGGCGGCATGTCGGGCAGATGCTCGATCTGACGCACCATGTCGTAACCCAGATAGCCGAACAGGCCGGTGGCCATGGGCGGAAGTCCCCGCGGCAGGTCCATGCGCGTCGCCGCGATCAGGCTGCGCAACGACTCCAATGGCTTGGCTTTTTCCGCGACGAATTCATCGCCATGAAGGGCGTGGCGGTTGATTTCCGCCACATCGCCCCGGCAACGCCAGATCAGGTCCGGCTTCATGCCGATGATGGAATAGCGGCCCCTGGTCTCGCCGCCTTGCACGCTTTCCAAAAGAAACGCGTTGTCGTGGCCCTGGCTGTTTTCGTCGAAGCCCAGCTTGAGAAACGCCGAAACCGGCGTTTCCAGATCGGCGACCAGCCGGCGGAACAGGGCCTGAGGCTTCTTCGCGGCGTAGACCTGCGCGAAGCTGTCGAAATCGGGATCCAGACTCACGAGGCGCCGCCGGTGACCTGCTGCAGCAATTTCTGGTTCACCTTGACGCCTTGCTGGGTGCGCGACGCATTGGCCAGGACAGCGGAGAGATCGAGCGCGGCCTGCTGGGAGATCTGGCCGCGGCCGCCCGCATACATCTGCTCGGTTCCGCTGTTCTGGGGATGCACGATGCCGGTGATGCGGGCGATGATGTAATTGCCGCCCGTGCCCTGGGGCGCCTGCACGATGGCGCCCGGCGCGGCCTCGAACAGTTTGGTGATCAGGTCCGCCGAGAATGTCGTGTCATTGGTGTTGCGGGACAGAGCCGGGCTCTGCTGCACCGTCACCTTCAGCTCCTTGGCGACAGCGGCCAGATTGCCGTCTTTTTGCGCCTGGGCTGCCAGCGCCACGGCCTTGACGGCCAGGGCCTTGGATTTCTCTTCCGCCGTCCAGGCCGCCAGCGCGTCGGCGCGCACTTCGTCGAGCGGCTTGAGCTTGGCGGGGGTCACGCCGTTCACTTTCAGCGCGTAATAGGCGCCGCTTTTCGCGGCCACCGGATCATTGTCTTCGCCCACTTCGGCGGTGAAGGCCGTGGTGAGGAATTCCGGATCGGCCGGAAGATCGGCGATCTTCTCGCCGCCGGGCGCCAGGCCGGCCTTGTCCACCGCTTTGATATGGCCGACTTTCATGCCGACTTTCTTGGCGGCGGTGGCGATATCGGCGCCGCCGGAGCGGGCATCTTCATAGGCGTTGAGAATGTCGGTGATCTTGGCTCCCGCCAACTGCAGCGCCAGTTGCTCGCGGATCTGCGCCTTGGAATCGTCAAGCGTGCGCGCGATGCCGGGCGTGATCTTGGTGACGCGGAACAGGACATAGCCGTTCAGGGCGCCCTTGACCGGGTCGCTGACCTGATTGAGAGGCAGGGCGAAAATGGCGTCGGCGCGGGCCGCATCGGGAATGTCCGCCTTGGACAAGGTGCCCAGCAGCAGGCTGGCCGCGGAGATCTTGCGCTCCTCCGCCACCTTTTCGAACGGTGTGCCCGCCTTGATCCGGGCTTCGGCCGCCTTGGCGTCGGCTTCATTGGGGAATTCGATCTGCTCGACGTCGCGCTTTTCGGGGACGTTGTAATTGGCTTCGTGTTCCTTGAATTCGTCGGCGATCATCTTGTCGGTCACCGTCACCAGGGAGGTGACGTCCTGCGGCGCGATGAAGGCATATTCGACCTCGCGATATTCCGGCGTGGAGAAGCGTTCCGGATGCGCCTTGATGTAGCCAGCCAACACGTCATCCGACGGCGGCGCGACCGGGCCCATCGATTCCGGCGAGACGATCACATAATCGACCGCGCGCTGTTCGGTGACATAGCGGAACAGACCCCTGGTGTAACTGTCCGGCAGGAAGAAGCCGGCTTCCATGGCGGTGGTGAGCTGGGCGCGGGCCTGGTCGGCGCGCATTTCCTCCAGGAAGGCTGGTTCGCTGTAGCCGGCGCCTTGCACGGCCTGCAGGAAGACATTGTGGTCGAACTCGCCGGTCGCGCCCTTGAACACGGGTTGGGCGCGCACCTGCTGGGCCAGCTCCGCATCCGAGATGGTGAGGCCGAACCGGGCCGCCGTGTTGTCCAGCGCGGTCCGGTCGATCATCTGCTGCAGCGCCGCCCGGTCGAAGCCCATCTTCTGGGCCAGCTCCGGCGTCAGATCCATGCCCATCTGCTGGCCCTGATTGCGCAGGAAGTTGCGATAGGTGCGCGCGAAGCTGTCGCTGGAAATCTCGGTCGACCCCACCGTGGCGAGCGCGCCCGCGGACTGGCCGGTGAAGACGTCGGCGATGCCCCAGACCACGAAGCTGAGGGCGAGGCCGCCCATCAGAAGCGAAGCCACCCAGGACTTGGAGAGCTGGTGCATCCACTGAATCATGAAAACTTCCCACGGCTTGTACGAAAATGGCCGCGAATGATAGGGAGGGGGCAAGGTCAGGGCAAGCGGCGCGAGGCGCGGCGAAAAGGGCGTCAGGGCGGCAAACCGGCGCCCTGCGGACAGGAGGAAACGGCATTGCGTCAGCTGGTGGCGGGAAACTGGAAAATGAACGGGCTCTCAGCCGACCTGGCGGAGCTTGACGCCCTGAAGCAGGGGCTGGCCATGGCTCCGGCGGTTTGCGATGTCCTGGTCTGTCCGCCCGCCAGCCTGATCGCACGGGCCGCCGGGATTGCCAAAGGCGCATTCGCGCTGGGCGGTCAGGACTGTCATGCGCAACCGGGCGGAGCCTTCACGGGCGACATCTCCGCCGAGATGCTGAAAGATGCGGGCGCCTCCGCGGTCATCGTCGGTCATTCCGAACGGCGCCAATATCATGGCGAGCGGGACGCGGATGTCGCGGCCAAGGCGCGCGCGGCATGGCGCGCCGGGCTGACCGCGATCATCTGCATCGGCGAGACCGAAGGCGAGCGCGACGCGGGCCAGGCGCACCATGTATGCGGCGGTCAGCTCAAGGGCAGCGTCCCGGTTGAAGCGACGGCTGAAAATACCGCCATCGCTTATGAGCCGGTCTGGGCGATCGGCACCGGCAGGACGCCCAGCGAAGACGACATCGTCGCCATGCACGCGCATATCCGCCATTGCGCGGTGGCGCATCTGGGCGCGGTGGGGGAGAAAGTCCGTATCCTCTATGGCGGCTCGGTGAAGCCGTCGAACGCCAAGGCCATTCTATCGCTGGACGATGTAAATGGCGCATTGGTGGGTGGCGCGAGCCTGAAAGCGCAGGATTTCCTGGCGATCATCGCCGCCAGCGCCGTGCGTTAACCAGGAATTTCGACCCTTCCTTAATACCGCCCGCGCCATGGTGACCCCATAGAACAAAGGTGGGGCATGGCGCGTCTCAGCTATGACGACGTCGAAACATTGATCTACGATCCGGTGTCGGCCAATCGCACGGCGACGCGCGCGGCTTTGTATTCTCTTGGCTTCCGCCGCACCGAAAC
>JAFECO010000203.1 GCA_018242085.1 Pseudomonadota bacterium | reverse complement strand
GATCCTGCACGGTTCCGGCGACGAAGTGATCCGCTTCATCTATGACGATGGCGCGCGCCGTTACGAGACCAAAAAGGAATTCGAAGGCGTCATCCCCAACATGGATCGCCGCTTCAGCGAAACCGACAGCTCCTGGGTGAAAGAAGATCTGGAGCGCTTCCAGGCCGAAGCGCCCTGCGAAGTCTGCAAGGGCCATCGCCTGAAGCCGGAAGCCCTGGCGGTCAAGATCGGCGGGCTTCACATCAGCCAGGTTTGCGAGCAATCCATCCGCAATGCCGATGTCTGGTTCCGCGACATCGACAAGAAACTCAACAAGCAGCAACAGGAAATCGCCGCCCGCATCCTCAAGGAGATCCGGGCCCGGCTGAAATTCCTCAACAATGTGGGGCTGGACTATCTCACCTTGGCCCGCTCCTCCGGCACTTTGTCGGGCGGCGAAAGCCAGCGCATCCGGCTGGCTTCACAGATCGGGTCCGGCCTCACCGGCGTGCTTTATGTGCTGGACGAACCTTCGATCGGCCTGCACCAGCGGGACAATTCCAAGCTTTTGGAATCGCTCAAGGGCCTGCGCGACATGGGCAACACCGTGTTGGTGGTGGAGCATGACGAAGACGCCATCCGCACCGCCGATCATGTGATCGACATGGGGCCGGGCGCGGGCGTGCATGGCGGGCATATCATCGCCGAGGGCACCCCGGCCGACATCATGGCCAACAAGAAAAGCCTCACCGGCAAATATCTCAACGGGGTTGAGAATATCCCCATTCCGGCGGTTCGCCGCAAAGCCGTGCATAACCGCTGGATCAAGGTGGTGGGCGCGCGGGGCAACAATCTGAAGAATGTCACCGCCCAGATACCGCTCGGCACCCTCACCTGCATCACCGGCGTTTCCGGCGGCGGCAAATCCACCTTGACCATCGAAACCTTGTTCAAGGCCGCGTCCCGCAAACTGTCCCAGTCGCGCGAACATCCGGCGCCCCACGACAAGATCGAAGGGCTGGAATTCCTCGACAAGGTGATCGACATCGACCAGTCGCCCATCGGCCGCACGCCGCGCTCCAATCCGGCCACCTATACCGGCGCCTTCACGCCCATCCGCGACTGGTTCGCCGAACTGCCGGAATCCAAAGCCCGCGGCTATGCCCCTGGACGTTTCAGCTTCAACGTCAAGGGCGGGCGCTGCGAAGCCTGTCAGGGTGACGGCGTCATCCAGATCGAGATGCATTTCTTGCCCGACGTCTATGTCCAATGCGATGTCTGCAGCGGCAAGCGTTACAACCGCGAAACCCTGGAAGTGAAATTCCGCGATCATTCCATCAGCGAAGTGCTGGACATGACGGTGGAAGCGGGCGCCGAGCTGTTCAAGGCCGTGCCGTCCATCGCCGAAAAGCTGGAGACGCTGAAGCGCGTCGGCCTGGGCTATATCTCCATCGGCCAGCAGGCGACGACTCTGTCGGGCGGCGAAGCGCAGCGGGTCAAGCTATCCAAGGAATTGTCGCGCCGCGCCACTGGCCGCACGCTCTACATACTGGACGAGCCGACCACGGGCCTGCATTTCCATGACGTGAAGAAGCTTTTGGAAGTGCTGCACGAGCTGGTCGATGCCGGCAACACCGTGGTGGTGATCGAGCATAATCTGGAGGTGATCAAGACCGCCGACTGGATCATCGATCTGGGTCCCGAGGGCGGCGATGGCGGCGGCGAGATCGTCGCATCGGGCACGCCCGAAGACGTGGCGAAGGTTGCCCGCTCCTATACCGGCCAGTATCTGAAGCCGCTCTTGAAGGCGCGCGAGCCGGTCAAGAAGCTGAAGGCCGGATGAAGCTCAGTCCGGAACCGCTTCGCCCTTCAGCGTCTGGAAGGCATAAACCCCCGCGCTGAGGGACAGTCCCAGCAGGACGGGCGCGAAGAGGAAGGCCAGGCCCGCCGTGATCGGCATGCTCTGGTTGGCGAAATGCACCTGTGCCGCCACCATGGCGGTGGAATTGAACAGCTTCGGCTCCAATATCGCCGGCCCCGCCAGCGCGGCCTCGATCGCGACCATCACCAGCCGCACCGGCAGGATCACGGCCAGGAAGATGCCCAGGATGCGCCAGAAATTTCCGCCGCTGAGGGTCCAGCTGCGCGGCAGCACCGGACCGCTTTCGGCCACCGCCACTGAAGGCAGCAGAAACCCGAAGCGCAGGATGAAGAAGACCGTGCAGAGCATGAAGGCGGCCTGCGCCGCATAATTGGCGGCCGGATTGCCGGGGCCCATCAGCGCCGCCGTCGCCATGCTCACCAGCAGCAACAGGACGAAAAGAAACCCCGCCACGCCCAATCCGGCGCGGAACAGCCGCCATTCCTGGGGACCGAAGGAGAAATGCGCCAAGGCGCCCGTCTTGCGGCTGCCCATGGCGAGCTGGGTCACCGGCACCGCCATCATCGACACCAGCAAGAGCCCGATGAACACGAAGGAGATCAGCCCCAGCAGGGCCGGGCCCATCGACGCGAAATTGTTGGAAGCCAGGGCGTTGGCCAGCGCCGAAAAAAATCGCTGGAACACGAAAAAGCCGATCACCGTCGCCATGATCATGGGCAGCCAGATCAGCCCGATGATCGCGCCCAGATGATGGAAGGTGAAACGATAGGCGAAACGGATCGCCTCCAGGACGGGGATCTTCGTCATCTCAGTCCTTCATGACGATGCGTGCCGGCCGTTCAGAATTCGTCAAACGGACGCATATCGTCGAACACGGGCGGGCCCGACTGGGTTGCTTGGTTCCACAATCCCACCATCCAGGCCGTCATGGCCAGGGCAGCCGGAGATTTCAGGACATTGCGAAACGGTTCGGCCATCGCCACCCAGCGGCGGCGGGGCACGAACACCGCCAGGCCCACCGCGGCCACGGCCAGAACGCCGGCGCCGACCGCCAGGCGAACATAATTGGATCCTTTATCGTCAGCCATGTTGCTCTCTCGTTACGCCGCCATAATGGCGGGCTTCATCGCATCTGTCAGCAGCAGCCACGCAACAAAAACATGTTTTCACGGGGACATATTCGCACGTCCCTGTTAACACCCGGTATCGCCGCAAAAGACCGCTTTTCCGCCTTGGATTTGCGGCAATTCCGGATGCCGGGCAAAGCCGCTGTCCGGCGCGCCTTTCCTTCCCGCGGCTGAGGCTGCTAAAGCCTCCGCCATGGCAAAACTTCACATCATCGGCGGCGGATTGGCCGGCTCGGACGCGGCATGGGCGGCGGCGGAAGCCGGACTGGAGGTGATCCTGCATGAGATGCGCCCCCTGCGGGGCACCTTCGCGCACCAGACCAACGGGCTGGCGGAGCTGGTCTGCTCCAATTCCTTCCGCTCCGACGACGCCATGAACAATGCGGTGGGCCTGCTTCACGAGGAAATGCGCCGCGCCGGATCCCTGGTGATGCGGATGGCTGACCGTCACAAGCTGCCGGCGGGCGGCGCACTGGCGGTGGACCGCGAAGGTTTCTCGCAAGGCGTGACCGCGGCCCTGGCCGGGCACCCCCGCATCACCATCGCCCGCGAGGAAATCACCGCCCTCCCCCCCGCCCATTGGGGACAGGTGATCGTGGCCACCGGCCCCCTCACCTCCGAAAGCCTCAGCGCCGATATCGCCCGCGCGGCGGGCCAGGAGCACCTGGCCTTCTTCGACGCCATCGCCCCGATCATCCATCGCGACTCGATCGACTTCGAAACCGCCTGGTTTCAGTCGCGCTACGACAAGAAGGGGCCCGGCGGCGGCGATGCCGACTATATCAACCTGCCCATGACCGAGGATCAGTATCGCGGCTTCGTCGCGGCGCTGATCGGCGGGGAAAAGACCGATTTCAAGGAATGGGAAAAATCCACTCCCTATTTCGAAGCCTGCCTGCCCATCGAAGTGATGGCGGCGCGCGGCGAGGAAACCTTGCGTTTCGGCCCTATGAAGCCGGTGGGACTTCAGGATCCCAGAAGCCCGGTGCGTCCCCATGCCGTGGTGCAGCTGCGCCAGGACAATGCGTTGGGCACGCTTTGGAACATG
>JAFECO010000202.1 GCA_018242085.1 Pseudomonadota bacterium | reverse complement strand
CTGTTCGAGCATCTGGAGCGCGAATTGGACGCAGCCCAGTTCTTCTTCCCGCCCGAGAAGAAAGAGGCGATGGTGCGCAATGTCCGGGCCATGATCCTGCGCTCGCATCTCAGCGATCAGGAAACCCGCACCATTCGCGGCATGATCGTGGCGCTGACGAAAAACAAATACCGGGGCAAGCCCCGCTGATGGGAATCACGTGAGCGCAGTCCTTTATATCGGCGTGTTGGTGGTGGTGCTGGCGGCGGTCGCCTTCGCCGTCGCGCCGCTGTGGCTCATCAGGGAGCATCGGCCAGGCGAAGTGGGAACCGGTTCGCCGTCCGGCCGTGCGACCCAACAAAAAGGGCGGCCTGTTTTGGCCGCCGCGCTGGCGCTGTTCCTGCTCGGCATCGGCGGCGGCACTTATTGGATGCTGGGCCAGCCTTATCTCGCCTGGCGCTCGGCGCAAGGCACCGACACCCGCGACGTCAATGGCCTGATCGGGCTTCTGATCAAGCGCGTTCGCGCGGCGCCGGACGATCTGCAGGCCTGGGTCTATCTGGGCCGCGGTTACATGGGCGTCGGTGACGCGGGCGATGCCGCCAAGGCCTATGGCCGCGCCGTCGCCCTGGCCAACAACAGCGGTCATCCCGATGCCGGACTGGATACGCTTTATGGCGAAGCCTTGGTGGCCCAGGCCAATGGCGAAGTGGGCGCCGAAGCCGAAGCCGCGTTCCGCGCGGCGTTGAAACTGGACCCCAAGGAACAGGCCGCCCGTTATTTCATCGCCCAGGCCCAGGCCGCGCGGGGTGACAAACAGGGCGCGCTCACGATCCTGAACGAATTGCTGGCGGAGACGCCGGACAAATCTCCCCTGCGCCAGACATTGATCGACCGCATCGCGCTGTTGACCGCGCAAGGCGGCGGCGGGGCACCCGATCCCAAAGCGATGGTGGCAGGCCTGGCGGCGCGCCTCAAAGACAATCCCGACGATGCCGCCGGATGGCAGCGCCTGATCCGCGCCTATAGCGTCTTGGGCCAGCGCGCCGAAGCACAGGAAGCGCTGGCCACCGCGCGAAAGACATTCGCCGGCAAAAGTGACGTGCTGGCTGAGCTTGATGCGCAGGCCAAGGAACTCAAGCTGGACTGACCCGCTCCGGCACCGCGCCCAGTTCCACGATCATCGCTTCGATCGCTTTCGCTGCTGCTTCGACCGCCTCCGCATCGCGCGACCGCGCCACCAGCTGCGCGCCGAAACGTCCGTCCCGATACCAGGGATAAGATCCGATAACGGTCTGCGGGAACGCCTTCTGGATATCCGACAATCCTTGCGCGATGGCGCCTTCCGGCAGATCCGCCGACACGGTGATGGATTTCACGGTCTCACCTCGCGGCAGGCGGGTGACGACCTCTTCCATCATCGCCCGCATCACCATGGGCACCCCGGCCATCACGAAAACATTGCCGACCTGAAATCCCGGCGCCACCGAAGCGCTGTTCTTGATCAGGGTGCCGCCGTCGGGAATGCGGGCCATGCGCTTGCGCGCGTCATTGAACTGACCTTTTTCATAGCGCGCTTCCAGCGCCGCATAGGCTTCCGGGTGATAGCCGATGCCCACGCCGAAGGCCTTGGCCACGGCATCGGCGGTGATGTCGTCATGGGTGGGCCCGATGCCGCCGGTGGTGAAGACAAAATCAAAGCGCGAGCGAAGCGCGTTCAACGCCGCCACGATCTCGTCCTCGTCATCGCCCACCACCCGCACTTCCTTCAGGTCGATGCCCAGGCTGGTCAGCTGGCGGGCGACGTAATTGCTGTTGGTGTCCTGGGTGCGGCCCGACAGGATTTCATCGCCGATCACCAGCATGGCGGCAGTTTTGGTCATCCCGGAGTTCCTGTCAGACGCGGGTCTAGAAAAACCCCAGCTTTTGCTTATATTCAAGCCCGATGACCCTTATTCCCGACGCCGATTCCTTCGAAGCCGCCCGCAAGGCGCATTTCGCCGTGACCCTGCACAATCCGGCGGATTTCGAAGGCATGCGCCGGGCCGGCCGCCTGGCCGCCGAAGTGCTGGACCTGCTGGTTCCATTGGTGAGGCCGGGCGTGACCACCGCGGCGCTGGACAAGGTCGCTTACGATTATGTCGTGTCCCATGGCGCGCTTCCCGCCTGCCTGGGCTATCGCGGCTACCGCCACACGGTCTGCACGTCGATCAATCATGTGGTCTGTCACGGCATTCCGGGCGACAAGCCGCTGCGCGATGGCGACATCGTGAACATCGACGTCACCGTCATCCTCGACGGCTGGCATGGCGACACCAGCCGGATGTATCCGGTGGGCGATGTGAAATTGAAGCCGATGCGGCTGATCGACATCACTTACGAATCCATGATGCGCGGCATCGCGGCGGTGAAGCCGGGCGCCACCACCGGCGATATCGGCCACGCCATTCAAAGCTATGCCGAAGGCCAGGAGCGCTGCGCCGTGGTGCGCGATTTCTGCGGCCATGGGCTGGGGCGCATTTTCCATGCCCTGCCCAATATCGTGCATTACGGCAAGCCGGGACACGGCATGGCACTGAAGCCCGGCATGTTCTTCACCATCGAGCCGATGATCAATCTGGGCAATTATGGCGTCAAAGTCCTGGGCGATGGCTGGACCGCGGTGACGCGCGACCGCTCGCTGTCGGCGCAGTTCGAACATGCGGTGGGGGTGACGGAGAATGGGGTCGAAATCTTCACTCTTTCGCCCAAAGGCCTCGACAAGCCTCCCTACGTTTGAAGCCAAATATCAGGGGCGCAGGTCTTTTGCCCGCTGGCGTTGTCGCGCGTGCTGTGAGCCATGTCGCGCGGAGCGCGCGAGCAGGTCCAGTGGACCTGCGAGAGTGGCGAACGCCGCGAGCATGAGCGAGCGGCCGGGCTACGAGCGCTATTATCGCGACGCTCCTAGCCACCGAACAAAATTCCTCGCGCCGCGATTGTTGCAGAAGATCGCGTAATGGCGCCCAAGAAATCCGATTCAGCGATAGATAGAGCTGATCCCAACGCCGGTCATCGCGAGCGTTTGCGCGCCCGCTTCGTCAAGGGCGGAGCGGTCGCTATGCCCGATTATGAGTTGCTGGAACTGACATTGTTCGCCGCCGTACCGCGCAAGGACACCAAGCCCTTGGCCAAAACCTTGCTGGCGCGGTTCGGCAGTTTCGCCGACGTGATCGCCGCGCCGCGCGAAAGACTGCTGGAAATTCCCGGCGTGGGCGATGCGGTGGTGAGCCAGCTGAAGATCGTGGAAGCCGCCGCCGGGCGCCTGGCCCAGACCCGCGTGATCGGCCGACCGGCGCTGTCATCCTGGACGGCGCTGTTGGATTACTGCATGGCGGTGATGGCCCGCGCCCCGGCCGAGGAATTCCGCGTCCTGTTCCTGGACCGCAAGAATGTGCTGATCGCCGATGAAGTGCAGGCGCGCGGCACCGTGGACCACACGCCGGTCTATCCCCGCGAGATCGTCAAGCGGGCGCTGGAACACAGCGCCTCGGCGATCATTCTGGTGCACAATCATCCCAGCGGCGATCCCACCCCGTCCAAAGCCGACATCGCGATGACGCGAGAGGTTGCGGTGGCCGCCAAAGCATTGGGGATCGCCATCCACGATCATCTGGTGATCGGCCGGAGCGGCCATGCCAGCTTCAAAAGCTTGGGCCTGCTCTAAGAGAGCTCGGGCCGGCTTTTCGCAAACAACCGGCGGACCACATGGCCTTTCCACATCCACAGGCCCGATAGCGCGATGGCCGGGAAAAACACGAACCGCGTGGGGAAGGCGTAGCCCGGCAGGACTTCAAACGGGCTGTAGATATAGCCGATGATGGGGATCGCCAGGATCAAATGGACGGTCCGGAAAATCGCGCGCTTGGTGGTCTCTTTCATGGCTGATCCTCCCGGCTTTGCGCGCGAATTATTTCTTGGTTTTTGATGTGTTGAGCGTCACCGCGGCGCGGATCAGCGTCTTGAACGCCTTCTCATTGATCTTTTCGCCTTCGCGAAAATCGATCGCGCGCCTTGTGTTGCCTTCCAGGCTGGAATTGAAAAGCCCCGCCGGATCCTT
>JAFECO010000201.1 GCA_018242085.1 Pseudomonadota bacterium | reverse complement strand
ACTGAAGGAACTTTAGAAATGTCGAAGATCGAAAAGCTCGTTGAAGACCTGTCGTCCCTGACCGTCCTGGAAGCCGCGGACCTCGCCAAGCTTCTGGAAGAGAAGTGGGGCGTTTCCGCCGCCGCTCCGGTGGCCGTTGCCGCCGCTCCGGCGGCCGGCGCTGCCGCTCCCGCCGCCGAAAAGACCGAATTCACGGTCGTTCTGGCGGACGCGGGCGACAAGAAGATCAACGTGATCAAGGAAGTGCGTGCGATCACGGGCCTGGGCCTCAAGGAAGCCAAGGACCTGGTCGAAGGCGCTCCCAAGGAAGTGAAGGCCGATGTCTCCAAGGACGAGGCCGCCAAGATCAAGAAGCAGCTCGAAGACGCCGGCGCGAAGGTCGAGCTCAAGTAGTAAGGAGGCAGCGCGGCTTGAAAAACCGCCCTGTCGTGCATATTTCGTTCACCCGCCCCCCTTCGGTGATTCGCGCGCCGAAGGGGTTGGCGGCTTTCGCCATTGGTTTTGAATTGCTGGTTCCCACCCAAAGGCAAACACGGCAGCCCAGCCGTAAAGGATCCTAAGGAATGACTCTCTCCTTCACCGGACGCAAAAGACTGCGGAAGAATTTCGGCAAGATCGCCGAGATCGCGCAAATGCCGAACCTGATCGAGGTTCAGCGCACTTCCTATGACCAGTTCCTGCAGCTGGTGAAGCCGGACGGCGGGCGCGGGGACGAGGGACTGGAGGCGGTGTTCCGCCAGGTCTTCCCGATCAAGGATTTCAGCGAATCCTCGCTCCTCGAATATGTCGATTATCACTTCGAGGATCCGAAATATGATGTCGAGGAGTGCCAGCAGCGCTCCATGACCTATGCGGCGCCGCTCAAGGTGACCTTGCGCCTCATCGTGTTCGATGTGGACCAGGAAACCGGCGCCAAGTCGGTCAAGGACATCAAGGAACAAGACGTCTATATGGGCGACGTCCCCTTCATGACCGAGAACGGCACCTTCGTCGTCAACGGCACCGAGCGGGTCATCGTCTCCCAGATGCATCGCAGCCCCGGCGTGTTCTTCGATCACGACAAGGGCAAGACCCACTCCTCGGGCAAGCTGTTGTTCGCGGCCCGCGTCATTCCCTATCGCGGTTCCTGGCTCGATTTCGAATTCGACGCCAAGGACATCATCCATGTGCGCATCGATCGCCGCCGCAAGCTGCCGGCGACGACCTTGCTCTATGCGCTGGGCCTGACCCAGGAAGAAATCCTGGGCTATTTCTATTCCAAGATCGCCTTCAAGCGTCAGAAGGACGGCAGCTGGACCACGCCGCTCGATCAGGCCTGGATGCGTAATGCCAAGTCGCAATCCGACTGGAAGAACGCCAAGACCGGCGACGTCATTCTGGAAGCGGGCGCCAAGATCACCGTGCGCGCCCTGCGCAAGCTTCAGGAAGAGGGGGTCAAGTCCGTCGCCTTCGCCGAAGACGAACTGATCGGCCGCTACAGCGCGCTCGACATGGTCAATCCGGAAACCGGCGAGATCTATGTCGAGGCGGGCGACGAGCTCACCGCCGACAATCTGGCGACCCTGAACGAGGCCGGCTTCCATGAAGTCGAAGTCATCAATGTCGATGGCATCACCACCGGCGCCTATGTCCGCAACACCCTGGCGGTGGACAAGAACCATTCGCGCGAAGCCGCGCTGATCGACATCTACCGCGTCATGCGCCCGGGCGAGCCGCCCACGCTCGACACGGCGGAGACCCTGTTCGGCCAGCTCTTCTTCGACGCCGAACGCTATGACCTCTCTGCGGTCGGCCGGGTGAAGATGAACATGCGCATGGGCCTCGACGCGCCCGACACGATGCGCGTGCTGCGCAAGGAAGACATTCTCGCCATCCTCAAAGCCCTCGCGGAACTGCGCGACGGCCGCGGCGAAATCGACGACATCGACAATCTCGGCAACCGCCGCGTGCGTTCGGTGGGCGAATTGATGGAGAACCAGTTCCGCGTGGGTCTGCTGCGCATGGAACGCGCCATCAAGGAGCGCATGAGCGCCGTCGATATCGACACGGTGATGCCGCACGACCTGATCAACGCCAAGCCGGTTGCGGCTGCAGTGCGCGAATTCTTCGGCTCCTCGCAGCTGTCGCAATTCATGGACCAGCAGAACCCGTTGTCGGAACTGACCCACAAGCGCCGCATGTCCGCGCTTGGACCGGGCGGTCTGACCCGCGAGCGCGCCGGCTTCGAAGTGCGCGACGTGCATCCCACGCATTACGGCCGCATCTGCCCGATCGAGACGCCGGAAGGCCCGAACATTGGCCTGATCAATTCGCTGGCGACCTATGCGCGGGTGAACAAGTACGGCTTCATCGAAAGCCCCTATCGCCGGGTGAACAACAAGCACCTGACGGACGAGGTGGTGTATCTGTCGGCGATGGAAGAGGCGAAGTACATGATCGCCCAGGCCAACGCGACCATCGACAGCCGCCTGCGGCTCACCGATGAACTGGTTTCCTGCCGCAAGGGCGGAAACTTCGTGATGACCACGCCGGATCAGGTGCAGTTCATCGACGTTTCGCCCAAGCAGCTGGTCTCCGTGGCCGCGGCCCTGGTGCCGTTCCTGGAAAATGACGACGCCAACCGCGCCTTGATGGGTTCGAACATGCAGCGTCAGGCCGTGCCCTTGCTGCGCCCCGAAGCGCCGCTGGTCGGCACCGGCATGGAAGAAGTGGTGGCCCGGGATTCCGGCGCCGCGATCTCCGCCCGCCGCACCGGCATCGTCGATCAGGTGGACGCCACCCGTATCGTGGTGCGCGCCACCGAGGAAACCGATCCCACCAAGCCGGGCATCGACATTTATCGCCTGCGCAAGTTCCAGCGCTCCAACGCCTCCACCTGCATCAACCAGCGTCCGCTGGTGAAGGTGGGTGACCTGGTGCACAAGGGCGATGTGATCGGCGACGGTCCGTCGACCCAGTTGGGCGAGCTGGCCCTGGGCAAGAATGCGCTCGTCGCCTTCATGCCCTGGAATGGCTACAATTTCGAAGACTCGATCCTGATCTCCGAGCGCATCGTGCGCGACGACGTCTTCACCTCGATCCATATCGAGGAATTCGAGACCATGGCCCGCGACACCAAGCTGGGGCCAGAGGAAATCACCCGCGACATTCCCAATGTCGGCGAGGAAAACCTCAAGAATCTCGACGAAGCCGGCATCGTGTACATCGGCGCCGAAGTGCAGGCGGGCGACATCCTGGTCGGCAAGGTGACGCCCAAGGGCGAAACCCCCATGACCCCGGAAGAAAAGCTGCTGCGCGCCATCTTCGGCGAAAAGGCCGCCGATGTCCGTGACACGTCTTTGCGCGTGCCGCCGGGCGTCACCGGAACCATCGTCGAAGTGCGGGTCTTCAACCGTCACGGCGTCGACAAGGACCAGCGCGCCATGTCGATCGAGAAGGCGGAGGAAGAACGTCTGGCGGAAGACCGCGACGACGAGCTTTCGATCCTGGAGCGCAACATCTTCTCGCGCCTCTCGGAAATCCTGCTCAACAAGACCGCCGCGTCCGGCCCCAAGGGCATGGCCGCGGACACCAAGATCACGCAGCAGGTGCTGGACACCATTCCGCGTCATCAATGGTGGCAGATCGGCCTTCGCAACGAAAAGGCGATGGCCGAAATCGAAGGCCTGCGTCAGCAGTATGACGACAGCAAGCAGCGCCTCGACAAGCGTTTCGCCGACAAGGTTGAAAAGCTGCGCCGTGGCGACGAGCTGGCGCCGGGCGTGATGAAGATGGTCCGCGTGTTCGTGGCGGTGAAGCGCAAGCTGCAGCCGGGCGACAAGATGGCCGGCCGTCACGGCAACAAGGGCGTGATCAGCCGCATCGTGCCGATCGAAGACATGCCGCACCTGGAAGACGGCACCGCGGTCGATGTGGTGCTCAATCCGCTGGGCGTGCCGTCCCGCATGAATGTCGGGCAGATCCTGGAAACCCATCTGGGTTGGGCCTGTTCGGGCCTCGGCCGGCAGATCGGCGACATGCTCGACAAGGTCAAGCGCGACGGCAAATACGAGCCGCTGCGCCGCCATCTCAAGCATG
>JAFECO010000200.1 GCA_018242085.1 Pseudomonadota bacterium | reverse complement strand
ATCTCAGGGCTGGCGCAGCCGGCCTATGTGCTCGATCTGCCGGGCGGGTTCGGGAAAGTGGTTCTGGATTCCACCAATGTGGAGAAGGCCGGCGCCGGTCATCGCATTCGCGATTTCAACGGCATGTGGCACGCTTATCCTCCCCCCATCTGTCCGCCACGCGGGTAGTGAGAACGAATACCGAAAGGTCCGGTGGACCTTTCGGTACGTTCGAACGCTAGCGGACGTTTGGTACGCTGACGCTACCGAACTCCCCCGCCAATGGCTTCGCCATGCGGGGGAAGAAATTCTCGGCTTGGATCACATACGCGTAGAGCCGGGGCCCTTTCCCCTCAATCGCTTAAAAAACGCGCTGACTTTGTGGCGGGCCTGTTCGCGCGTCACCACGCCCTGGTCGGTCACCCAGTTGAGTTGAATGACGCGGCGCGGGCCTTCGAAGGCGTGAAAGCCGTGCCAGGCATTGGGCTCGTTCTTGAAGATCAGAAGCGTGCCTTCTTCCGGCGGCACTTCCGCGATCACATCTTCCAGATCGTCGGGCCCCCGCAGCAGCCGCAACCGGCCGGTCTTCGCCTCCCAGGCATTGTTCATATAGATCAGCACCGTGATCAGCTTGGTGCGGCTGTCGGTGTGGATCTGGCCGTCGCGCGCCGCCGACACGCCCCGCGCCGTCACCATGGTGGGGCGGCCGGTGAGGTCGACGCCCAGCTTGCGTTCCACCGCGCGGGTGAATTCCGGGCCCTGGATCGCCCGCATCAGATCGGCGAAGGCGGGGCCGTATTTCAAAGTCGGCAGCGGAAACGAGCCGGGATGGGTGACCAGGGGATAATCCGCATTGATCGCGCCCATCGCCTCCTGGCGGACGAAATGCGGCACCATCAGGAAGGGAAAAGGCTCGCGCGTTAACGGCGCGGCGTCGAAGGCGGCGAGATCGATGGGCAGGGCGGACATGAGCCTGGAAATACTATTTCCGGCCCCAAAACGCAAAACTCGATGCGGAGTACCAAGGGCAGTGCGTCTTGGCTGAGGTCCGCCTCCCCCGCGCATGCGAAGCATGCTGGTGGGGGAGGGTGAGTAGCGGCAGCGTACGAACGTAGCAGCGCTTGCGATGCGAAGGGCGGAGGGGGCTAATGACCAGAATAGTGAATAATTTGACCGGTGTTGCCGATGGCGCTGGACGTCAGGCTGGTCGAACCGCCGATGTTGGACACATTGGCGTGCACCGTCGAGGTGGTCAGCGAATTGTTGAATTGACGCGAAACGATCGGCATGTTCGCGGCGTTGGTGTCGGCCTCGAAGCTGTTGCCCAGCGCCATGCCCTGCACCACCGCATTGCCGCCGATGTTGCTGATATTGGCGTTGACCGAGGTGGAGGGATCCGAGGACGCGCACTTCTGATAGGAATTGACCGAAGTCAGGGTGGGATCGGTCGAGACGCTGGCGCCGTTGCAGAGCGCCTGGCTGCTGACGGCCGTGCTGCCCCAGACATTGGAGATGCTGGTGTCGACATTGCTGTCGATGGCCGAGCCGGGGCCCACGATCTGGCTGTTGTGGACCCGCGTGTTGTTCATGGTGACGATGTCGATCATGTTGCCCGCCGCGGCGCTTTGCGCCACCGCGTCGCCCGCGACGCCATCGATGGTGCCGGTCAGGTTCGAGAATTGCGACTGCAGATTGATCTGGCCGTTGATGATGTTGCTGCCGGAGCCGCTTCCCGCTCCGCCGCCCGGATGCTGGTTAGTACCGCCCGCGTAAGCGAACGTCGCCAACAGTGTCGCTGCTGCTGTAGCCGCGATAAGGGTTCTGGCGCGGATCATTGCTGCTCTCCATGGAATAAGTGACGGGACGGTCGGCGGCATAAGGCGGATTGGCGGCGCGCGCCGGATAAGGGCGGTCGCCCAAGGGATCGGCGGCGGTGTTGAGTGGCGAGGCGCAGGCACTGCCGGGGGGAATGCGATAGATGCGGGTGACCATTTCCAGCGCCGCGCGCTCGATCACCGAACGCACCGCCAGCTGGATCGGCTCCAGCGCGCTTTCACCCGCGCTGAGGTCGAAGAAATTGGTGCCCAGAAAGTCGAATACGCCCGCCGAGATCTGCCGGCCGATGATCTGCTTCTGGTAGGAGATCACGTCCGCGACTTCCAAGGTGTTGGTGTTCACCAGGCGCAAGTCCAGGCCCACATTCATCACATAAATGGCGCCGCCCAAGGTGCCGGTGGTGGCGTTGGTGGCGGTGCCGCCGCCGGTGCCGCTGGCATTCTCGGAGCGGATGTTGAAGTTCAGCTCGGTGATGCCGCCCACGACGTAATAGTCGGAGCCGGGGATCGAACCGGCCATGATCTTGCGGAAGTCCCCGTCATTGGGATTCTTGTCGTCGCCGATCAGCTTGTTGTTGGCGTATTTCAGCTCCAGTTCGGCGACCGACGTGTCGAAGCGTTCGACCATATGGACGCCGGATTTGGACAGGGCCGTCATCGCCATCAAGGCGGCGCCGGCGGTCACCTTGCGGCCCGAACCATCGGCTTCGATCTTGCCGGTATAGTCGGCGATCTGGCCCACCGCGATGCGCACCGGGTGCTGGCTGACGATGCCGGACAGGCAGCGCAGCGCGCTGGAGTAAGGCGTTTCATTGGTGATCACGGGCGAGCCGCCGATCGGCGCGGTGTAGCGGCCCACCGAATCCGCGGACGGGCTGATGCAGCCTGTGAGCATCAATGCCCCCAGGGCCGCGCCTATCGGCTTTGAGAGATGTTTGCGTCCGCGAGGCGTCATGGGCCTTCTTTCATTCTCGTCAGCGGCTATTGAGTTGCGCGGTCGCGGACTGATTGCCGCTGTTGACTTGGGTGGAATCCACCACGGTGGTGTTGTGGCTGCCGACCACCACCACATTGAGTGAGTTGCCGATGGCGGTGGCCTGGCCCGACATGGGCTGGCCGCCCATGCCCACGCCGCCGGCATAGGCCGATTGCGCGCCGGAGCTGGTGCTGGTGCTGGAACCCACGAACTGGCCGTTCACCACGGTCAGGTTGCCGTTGGCGTCGCGCAGCGAAAAATTGGACGGCGTGTTCTGGGTGGTGTTGCCGAAGCCGTTATAGCTGGCCGAATTGGTCCAATCGCCGGCCTTGGCGGCCGGGGAAAGGGCCAAGGCGGCGATGGTCCCGAACAGGAGGGCTTTGGGCAAGGTCATGGCGTCGATCCGGTATCCCGGACGGTTCAGAGCAACGGCCATGCCAGTTCTTAATGCCCGTTAGGGATCCCCGGGTTTTTCGCGAGTCCGACCGGATTCGCCCGCAAAGGCTTGTCAAAGGATAGGAAAATCCCGGCTTTTGCCCCGCATCGACACGGGTTCCCAAGTCCGGCGCTGGCCGGCCTGTCCCGATCCGGCACAGAATTTCCCGAACGATGACGGAACCGGCCGCGGCCCGATTGCCTGCCCCGGGCCAATGCTTACAGTCGCGCATGGCCTTTCTTCAGCCCCAGCCGTCCGACCCCTGGACCCACCAACCCGTGTTCCGGGCGCCGCCGGTTGTCATCAGCCTGATTGCCATCCTGGTGGCGGCGCATGGCGCGCGGGCGATGGTGCCGCCCAATGTCTCCGCCGAACTGATCAACCAATTCGCCTTTATCCCCGCCCGCTACAGCCCCACATTCCTGGCCGCGCACAATGCCGATCCCGGCGGCTGGCTGGCCCAGGCCGTGCCCTTCGTCAGCTATATGGCGCTGCATAACGACATCACGCACCTGATCATCAACAGCCTGTGGCTGCTCGCGTTCGGGCCCATCGTGGCGCGCCGTTTCGGCGGCTTTCTGTTCCTGTTGTTCTTCGTGACTTGCGGGGTGGCGGGCGCGCTCACGCACTTGATGTTCAACTGGGGCTCGCTGGTGCCGGTGATCGGCGCGTCGGGCGCCATTTCGGGCTTGATGGCGGCGGGCCTTCGGCTCTTGCCCGCGCAGGCGCCCTGGGCGCGGGCGGGCGCGGAGGAGATGGCGCCGATCTTTTCGCGCCAGATCCTGGCCTTCACCGCGATCTGGATGGCGATCAATCTGGTGGCAGGCCTGACGGGGCTTGGGATGGGCGGCGAGGTGGGCCAGATCGCCTGGCAGGCGCATCTGGGCGGCTATCTGGCGGGGCT
>JAFECO010000001.1 GCA_018242085.1 Pseudomonadota bacterium | reverse complement strand
GGCAATTATAATCGTAGAATTCCACCACCGTCTTCTTGGCGTCGGCGGGGCCGGTGATATAGGCGATGCGGGGATCGAAGAAGGCATTCATGCCGATCTTCTTCACGGCATCGGCGGCCTTGGCCCGGTCGGCCGCTTCCTGCTGGGTCTGCAGCCGGTCGGTCATTTCCGCCAGCAATTCGGGATGGGAAAGAAGATAGCCGCGGATATTGGCGGCGCTGCCGCCCGTGCCGGGAAGCCAGCCTTGATGCGCGGCGGCGAATACGATCACCACGCCCAAGAGCGCGCCGCCAATGGCCCCAGCCGCAACACTCGTCCAATCCCGCATCGTTCCGTTCCTAGCGTTGCGGCGTGGCGGAGGCCACGCCCACAATATCGTTGGCGCGCTGCCAATCCGGGCCGCCCTGTTCCAGGCCGCGCCGGGCGCGCAAGGCAAATATACCGGCCTTGCGGACCGCGCCAGAATTATAATAGGCCTCGGCCGTGGCCAGATTGGCCATCGGCTCATTCTTCAACATGCTGTAAGCCTGGGCGGTTTCATACCAGGTGAACACATCGTCATCCTCGATCAGCGATGCGGCCTTCAAATTCTGCAGCGCGGCGCTGGCCATGACGGGGGATTCCGTCGCCAGTTGCGCGACCGCCAGGCCAAGACGCAGTTGCGGTGCGTTGGGCCGCAAATCCACCGCTTTCTGATAAGCGGGGATGGCCAGCTGCGGCTTTGCCATGGTGACGTGAATCTGCCCCAGCACTTCATAGAAGAACGGATTGTTCGGCTCGTCCTTGATCAGGCTGCTGATGGTGGTAAGCGCCTTGGCCATGTCGGGCTTGCGCATATAGATCATGGCGCGGGCATAGCGCGCGGGCTCGGAGGTGTCACTTTCCGGGTAGCGGTCCAGCGCCTCCTGAACGGGCAGAGTGAAGCCCGCAAGTTTGGCCTGAACCATTTCGAAGGTATGCATCACCTGAGGCGGATCCTTGACGTCGCGCCAGGGCGAGGCGTTGACCTTCTGCTCGATATCGGCGAGGCGGTCCTGGCCCACCGGATGATCCACGGCATATTTGTCGATCTTGTAGGCGCTCTGCGCCTGTTCGACCGCAAAACGGGTAAAGGTGGAATAGATCCCCATCGGCGATTGATGGGTGGCGTTCAAAAGCCGCACTGCGATCTGGTCGGCGGAGGATTCCTGCACCCTGGTGAAGGCGGCCATCTGCGCCTGGGCCATCGCGGACCCCGCGCCCAAGATCACCATCCCGGCATCGCCCGCGCCCATTGCCATCGCCGCGGCGCCCAAAAGCAGCGACAGCAGCATCGGGACCATGGCGTGTTCCATGCCCACGCCGCTGCGGATGATATGCCCGGCCGCGATATGACCTGTCTCATGCGCCATCACGCCGATCAGTTCATTGGGGGTCTTGCAGTACAGAATGATGCCGCTGAGCACGAACAAATTCTGGCCTTCGGCGACGAAGGCGTTCACTTCGGGGCTGCCCACCAGATAGAGATGCACCGCCTGCGGATCGAGGCCCGCGGCCTTGGCCAGCGGCGTCTCGTAGCTTCTGAGCATGTCCTCGGTTTCGGTGTCGCGCAGCAGGGAAATGCCCTGGGCATAGGCAGGGCCGGTGCCCAGACCGGTGAAGGCGAGGGCGGCGGCCATGGCAAAACCCGCCACAAAGGCGAGCCGCCGGCCGGGGCGCCTGATAATAGGAGAAATGGAATGAGGGTCGAAATGCGGCACGCCGTCAGCCTCCATGACCCCCGTCACGCCGGAAACTAGGTGGCGGCGGCGCCAAGGTCAAATCCGGGTGCGTTGCTCCAAAGGCATCGTTCCGGCATAACCGGGGGCCACGCATTTCCTTTGGTTACGGGACTTTCATGCCTGATTTTCGCGTCGCGCCGTTTTTTGCCTTGCCGCTGGCGGCTCTTCTTGCCGGCTGCTCCCTGGGGTCGACAATCGATTCCACTTTGGGATTGGGTGGCGACTCCGGCGCCGTATCGTCCCAGAGCACGGGGCTGGCGGTGGGCGACGAGCCTTTCGCGGTCAAGACCGGTACCGCCATTCTCGCTCAGGGCGGCAGCGCCGCGGATGCGGTGACGGCCATGTTCTTCGCCATGTCCGCGACCTATCCAGTGGCGGTGGGCCTTGGCGGCGGCGGCATCTGCCTGATCAGCGATCCGGTGAAGGGAGTGCGGGAATTCGATTTTCTGCCCCGCGCCGCCAATGGCGGCGGGAGCTATGCCGTGCCCGGCGCGGTGCGCGGCTTCTACGATCTTCAATCGGCGTTCGGGACTTTGCCTTGGCAGCGCACCGTGTCCGGCGGCGAAGCGTATGCCGCCAGCGGCTTTCCCATCAGCCACGCTCTATGGACCCGTCTCGGCAATGCACAGAACGGCGTGCGGTTGGACGCATCGCTGGCCGCGGAATTCATGAACGAGAATGGCACGCCCAGGCCGGAAGGAGCGATCGCCACCAATCTGGCGCTGTCGCAGACTTTGGCCACCATCCGCCTGTCCGGCGCGGACGGTTTCTACAAAGGCGCGGTGGCCGACGAATTGGTGCGCTATTCCGCGTCCCAGAGCGGCGCGATTTCCACCGCCGACCTGGCCGATTATCGCAGCACCATCACGGCGCCGCGCTTGACCAATCAGGGCGGATATAGCGTCGCGCTGCCGAATGCGGCGACCGGCGCTGGCCAGTTCGCCCAGTCGCTCTTCACCAATGCGGCTCGCAGCGCCGATGCGGAAGCTTCCGTGGTGCTGGCCGTGCGCCAGAGCCTCACCAGCTTCGGTGTCTCCACCTTGCCGTCCGATCTGGGCGGCACCGGGTTCGCCGCCATCGATCGCAACGGCCAGGTCGCCACCTGCGCCATGACCATGAACGGCGCATTCGGCGCCGGCCATACCGCGGGCAAGACCGGCGTGCTCTTGGCGAATTCGCCTTCGGCGCCGGCCGGTATCGCCGGGGCCTTCCTGACGCCCCTGATCGCGCGCGACGGCAATGGCCGGGCGGTGTTGACCGGTGTGGGAGCAGGCGGGCCGAACGGAACGGCCGCCATTGCCTATGCGTTTCTGAAACTCGCGGGCGGCCAGCAGATCGGCCGCCCCGCCGATTTGCGTTCCACCGGGGCGGCGCCCATGGTGACGGTCAATGTGATTTCCTGCCAGACTGTCTGCGTGGCGCTGCCGGATCCGGGCGGCCACGGCCTGGGTGCGGCCACCAGCGAGTAGGCGCATGAAAGTTCACGGCCAATGTCATTGCGGCGAACTTGTTTATGAGGCGGAGGTCGATCCGGCCCAGGCCAGCATCTGCCATTGCAAGGACTGCCAGATTCTCACCGGCACGGCCTATCGCGTCAGCGTTCCGGCCAAGGCGGAAGATTTCCGCATTCTGAACGGTGTCCCGAAGATCTATGTGAAGACGGCGGAAAGCGGCAATCCGCGCGCCCAGGCTTTCTGCGCCACCTGCGGCACGCCGATTTATGCCTCGGACGTAAAACATCCCGCGCAGTTCAATCTCAGGACCGGCCCGCTCGCCGAGCGTGCACAGCTGAAGCCCCGGCGCCAGATCTGGTGCGGTTCGGCGCTGGATTGGGTGCAGGATCTGAGCGGCATGGAGATGCGCCAGAAGTCCTGACGCATCTCCTGCAGCCTGGGTTCATTTATCGCCGCTACACGCCCTCAAGCAGCGAAGCGATAGGGCAAATCAAAAGCGTTTAGTGGCGATTACTTATCGCCACTAAACGCGCGCTGCCACCAGCCCTTCTTGGCGGGCTTGGGCGCTTCTTCCTTGGGCGTGGTGTCGGGAATGTCGTCTTGCAGCGACCAGACGGGCGCGGACGGCGCGCCAGGCGCATGCGCGGGCGTGCTTGTCGGCGTGGTGTCGATCTCATCCGGCGTGCCGAAACGGTCGGCGTCCGAATTGAAGGATGCGGCGGGCTGGGCGTCATCGCGGCCCCGGCCACCACGACGGCCGCGGCGGCGGCGGCGACGGCGGCCACTGCTTTCGCCATTCTGGCCTTGTGTATCGCTTCCGTTCGCTTGGCCGTTGTCGTCATGACCGCGCTCGTCATCCGCGGCACCCTGATCGGCCTCGCCCGCTTCGGCTGCGACGCCGCCGGCCTCGGCTGCCGATGAATCGGCGCCTTCGGGGCGCGGGCCGCGATCGCGATTGCGGCCCCGTCCGCCCCGGCGGCGGCGGCGGCGCTTGCCATCGCTTTCGCGCTGCTGTTGCGGCGCCTGATGTGTTTCCTCGTCGGCCGTGGCGGCCACGTCCTCGGCTTCCTCGATCTCTTCTTCTTCCTCCGCCTCGACCACATCGTCTTCCGGTTCGTCGGACGGCACAAAGCCCGCTTCGATGGACACGGCATGGCTGCGCGGCCGGTCTTCGGGATCGCGGGTGCGGATGCGGTCGAGTTCGAAATGGCCGGCCATCAGGCCTTCCTTGGGCTCGAAGGAGACCTCCATGCCATATTCGGCCTCGATGCGGGCAAGTTCGCGGCGCTTCTGGTTCAGAGTGTAGATCGCCACGTCGTTGGCGACCTTCACCGTCACGGCGCTGGCGCGGTTCTTCTCGCCTTCCTCTTCCAGGGCGCGCAGCACGCGCAATGCGGTGGATTCGACGGAGCGGACGATGCCGGCGCCGCCGCAATGGGGACAAATCACGGTGGAGGAGGCGACCACGCCCGCGCGCAGGCGCTGGCGCGACATCTCCATCAGGCCGAACTGGCTGATCTTGCCGATCTGGACCCGGGCGCGGTCGTTCTTCACCGCGTCGCGCAGCCGCTTTTCGACTTCGCGGTCGTTGCGGCTTTCTTCCATATCGATGAAGTCGATCACGATCAGGCCGGCCAGGTCGCGCAGGCGAAGCTGGCGGCCCACTTCGTCGGCGGCTTCCAGATTGGTCTTGCGGGCGGTCTCCTCGATGGAATGCTCGCGGGTGGCGCGGCCGGAATTGACGTCGATCGAAACCAAGGCTTCGGTCTGGTTGATGACGATATAGCCGCCGGATTTGAGGGTGACGGTGGACGAGAACATGGCATCGAGCTGCTGCTCGATATGCATGCGCTGGAACAGCGGCACAGTGTCCTTGTACTGATGCACATTGCGGGCCTGGGCCGGCATCAGCATCCGCATGAAATCCTTGGCGTTGCGGAAACCCGCTTCGCCTTCCACCACCACATCCTTCACATCCTTGGTGAAGAGGTCGCGGATCACGCGCTTGATCAGGTCGCCTTCCTCATAGACGCAGGCCGGCGCGTTGGAGGAGAGGGTCTTTTCCCGGATCGTGTCCCACAGCCGCATCAGATATTCATAGTCGCGGCGGATCTCCAGCTTGGTGCGGTTCTCGCCCGCGGTGCGGATGATCAGCCCCATGCCTTCGGGCAGTTCCAGGCCTTGGGCCGCGGACTTCAGCCGCTTGCGGTCGGCGGCGTTGGTGATCTTGCGGGAAATGCCGCCGCCGCGCGGCGTGTTGGGCATCAGGACGCAATAACGGCCCGCCAATGACAGATAGGTGGTCAGCGCGGCGCCCTTGTTGCCCCGCTCTTCTTTGACCACCTGCACCAGGATGATCTGGCGGCGCTTGATGACTTCCTGAATCTTGTAATGGCGGCGGCGCATCCATTTCTGGGGCGGGCGCTGCATCTGCAGCTTCTTCTCGCCGCCTTCGCTGGCCTGACCCTCATCAGTCTGGCCTTCGCCAGTCTGGCTTTCGTCGGACTGGGCTTCGCCCGTCTCGCCGTCCACCGGCGCGACGGCGTCCTCATTCTCTTCCACGGCTTCGGCGGATGCGGCATCGCTATCGGAGACCGCTTCGCCGGCCGAGACCGGCTCGATCTCGCCTTCATTCTCTTCGGCGGCTTCAGCTTCGACGATCTGCGGATCGTGGCCGTAATCGGCCTGCGCGGCATGGGCGGCTTCGGATTTGGTGGGAACCTCGTCCTCATCCTCGTCGGTGTCGTGCTCGATCGCCGCGCCGCCGTGATTGACGAACACATCGGCATGATCGTCATCGTCGCCATGGCCCGCATCGTCCGCGGGCTCAGGCGAGGGGGCTTCGGCTTCCGGTTCGCTCTCGCGGGGCAGCTCGATGCTGGCGGCGTCGAGGGGAACCAGGGTCTCGTCGCTATCCTCGGCCGTTTCTTCGGCGGTGTCGTCTTCCTCCTCGTCTTCGCTTTCGGGCTTGGTGCCCATTTCGAAGCTTTCGATATCGTCTTCCTGGCGGCGGCGGGCTTCGGCTTCCTGTTCGGCCAGGAGCGCCTGCCGGTCGGCGACCGGGATCTGGTAGTAATCGGGATGGATTTCCGAGAAGGCGAGGAAGCCTTGGCGGTTTCCGCCATACTCCACGAACGCGGCCTGGAGCGAGGGCTCCACGCGCGTCACCTTGGCGAGATAGATATTCCCCTTGAGAGGCCGCTTGCTGGCGGCCTCGAAATCAAATTCCTCGACCTTGGATCCGTCGAGAACCACCACGCGGGTTTCTTCCGGGTGGTTGGCGTCTATGAGCATGCGTTTGGACATGGATGTCTCCGAGGCCCGCGCGCGCTTGCCGATCGCGTGACAACGCGAATGCCGGGGCGGCGGACCATATTGTTGGGGGCAAGCGGCCGCCGGAACCCAGCGGCAGGGCCGCGGAGCAGATCGGGTTGGGTCGCAAAATGCCGGTCATGAATAACACTTAAATTCGGGCCGCCCGGAGGCGGAGAGGCGCTGCTATCTGCAATGGAGGGCTTCCTGCACCGTCTCAGGAAAGGTATCTGGGGAGACGGCGGGGCATCCGGACCACTGCATCTTCCGGCCAACGCCGGGCAGAGCAGCATGGGAATCACTTGTAGGGGGCGGGGTGCCTCCCGGCAAGGGCTTGTACGGGACCACCCTGGGGCCGTGCGGCTAACGAAGCGTAAAGATTTTCGGGTGATTTTAGGGGTTCCCACCCGGCAGAGGCGGAAAATTGTTACGAATCATGGCCATAGCGGTCGTTTTGGCAGGATTGGGCCTGGCGGCCGCAGCGCAGCCGGCGGACGATCCGATTGCCCGGGTTTTGCGCCAGGACCAGACCGCGCCGGGCGCGCCTCCGTCCGCCACCCATCTGCCGGTGGCTCCCGCCAAGGCGCCGCCGCCCAAGGGGGCGGGGCCGTCGCCCGGTGGCAACACGAACGGCACCCCTCCCGTCGTCCTTAGCGCCCGCATCGGCGAGCATGACGACCGCACCCGCTTTGTGATCGAACTCAGCGATCCGGTGAATTTGCGCACCTTCACCCTCTCCAATCCCGACCGGGTGGTGGTGGACATGCCCGAAGTGTCCTGGCGTCTCAGCGCGCCGCCGCGCCCGTCGGGCCTGGGGTCCGTGAAATCCTATCGCTATGGCGTGTTCCGCAAGGGCTATTCGCGCATGGTCATCGACCTTAGCCGGCCGGTGACCGTGTCCGATCCCCTGGTGATCCCGCCCGCAAACGGTTTCGGCTATCGGGTGGTGATCGATCTCTTCCCCACCCAGCGCGCCAAATTCAACACCGAAGCGGGATGGCCCGCCGACCTCAAGGCGCGGGAAACCGATGCCGAGCGGCTGAGAGCCATGATTGCCGAAGCCCCGCGGCCGTCGGGGCGCAAGGTGATCGTGATCGATCCGGGGCATGGGGGCCTGGATTCCGGCACCAACGGCGTCAACGATCTGTTGGAAAAGGACCTGGTGCTGGCCGAAGGGCTCAAGCTGGCCAAGGCGCTCAGGGCCCGGGATTATGTGGTGCATCTGACGCGCGACAGCGATGCTTTCGTTCCCTTGCCGGAACGGGTGGCGATCGCGCGCAAGCTCAAGGCCGACCTGATGATTTCGCTGCATGCCGATTCCAATCCGGATTCGGATGTGAGCGGCTTGTCGATCTATACCTTGAATGACGGCCGTTCCGACCGCGAAGCCGCGGCCTTGGCAAAACGCGAAAACCAGTCGGACATCATCGCGGGCGTGGATCTGTCCAATGCCAACAGCCCCGTGGCGCCGATCCTGATCGATCTGGCGCAGCGCGACACCATGAACCGCTCTTCACGTTTTGCAGAGACCGCGCTCAACCATCTGCACGGGGTCACTGACATCCTGGCCCGCAGTCCCCACCGCGCCGCGAGCCTGGCGGTGCTGGTGGCGCCCGATGTCCCATCGGTTCTGATCGAATTGGGTTATCTGTCCAATCGGTCGGATGCGGCGCAAATGAATACCAATGCCTGGCGCGAACGGGTGGCGCGCACCATCGCCAATGCCGTGGATCGCCATTTCGGCATCAGTTCGGCGGGAACTTCTCCGTAAGCGCTGGGATTTCATGAAAAATCGGACGGAATATGCGCCTCTTTTCAACCCAAAAAGGGTACTATAAGTGAGGCCCGATCAACGAGGCCCCAGAGGCTCAATGGTTCGCCGCCTTCTTGTCTATGCCGGTCTTGGCGTTGCCGCGCTTGCCGTATTGGGCGTGCTGGCGGCCGGCGTCTATATTTATAACGTGACGCGGGATCTTCCCAGCGTCGAGGCGCTGAAGAATTACAGCCCGCCCGTCACCACCCGCGTCTATGCCGGCAATGGCACGGTCCTGGGCGAATATGCCCGCGAGTCCCGCATTTTCGTGCCGGCGGCATTCATTCCCAAGCTGGTGGCCGAGGCCTTTACCAGCGCCGAAGACCGCAACTTCTACAGCCATCCCGGCATCGATCCGTCCGGCATTCTGCGCGCCGCGCTGAAGGATGTCGGCCTGGTGCTGGAGGGCAGGCGGCCCCAGGGCGCTTCCACCATCACCCAGCAGGTGGCGCGCAACTTCCTGCTGAATTCGGACGTGAAGTTCAGCCGCAAGATCCGCGAAGCGATCCTGGCCATCCGCATTGACGCGACCTATCCCAAATCCAAGGTCCTGGAGCTCTATCTCAACGAAATCTATCTGGGCGAGCACAGTTATGGCGTGGGCGCGGCGGCGCTGAATTATTTCGGCAAATCGCTGGACGATCTGGACATCGCCGAAGTGGCGTTCCTGGCCGCCCTGCCCAAGGGCCCCGCCAATTACGATCCGCGCTTCAATCACGCCGCGGCGGTGGACCGCCGCAATTGGGTGATCGGCCAGATGGCCGAGAATAACTACATCACCAAGGAACAGGCCGCCGCCGCCAAGGCCGAGCCCTTGGTGGCGCAGATGCGCGCCTTGGGCAGCCAGGCCGCGGACGTGGATTATTATGTGGAAGAAGTGCGCCGCCAGCTTTACGCCAAATATGGCGAGAAGGCGCTTTACGATGGCGGCCTGCAAGTGCGGGCTTCGCTCGATACCAGGCTGCAGAATTATGCCGTCGGTGCGCTTCGTTCCGGCCTGGTGCGCTATGACCGGCGTCATGGCTGGCGCGGCGCCAAGACCCATGTTGATATCGATGGCGACTGGCGCGCCCAATTGAAGAAGTTGCCCAACCAGTCCGGTGTCGAGACCTGGAAGCTTTCCATTGCGCTGGGCTTCGATCAGAAAGCGATCAAGATCGGCTTCGCCGACGGCACTACCGGCACCATTCCTTACGAGAATTACAAATGGGCCCGGCGCGAGCTGAAGAATGCCAATGTCGGCGCCGCACCGCAGAAGCCCCAGGATGTCGCCAAGCCGGGTGACGCTCTGTATGTCGAGCCGGAAGGCAAGACCGGCGAGTTCGGCTTGCGCCAGATCCCGGAAATCAACGGCGCCATCGTGGCCATGGATCCGCATACTGGCCGCGTGTTGGCCTTGTCTGGCGGCTTCTCTTATGCCTCCTCGCAATTCGACCGCGCGATGCAGGCGATGCGCCAGCCGGGTTCTTCCTTCAAGCCTTTCGTCTATGCCGCGGCGCTGGACAATGGCTATACGCCGGTTTCAAAAGTGCTCGACGCGCCTTTCGTGATGGACATGGGGCCGGGCCAGGGCCTGTGGCAGCCGGACAATTTCGAGCATGACTTCCTGGGCGACACCACCTTGCGGCGCGGACTTGAACTGTCCCGCAACGTGATGACGGTACGGCTGGCCTATACGTTGGGCATGGACAAGGTCGTGCCCTATCCCATCCGTTTCGGCGTGTACGACAAGCTGCCGCCGCTTCTGGCCAATTCGCTTGGCGCCTATGAGACGACCTTGCTCAGGCTGGTCACCGGCTATTCGGAATTCGTCAATGGCGGCAAGAAAATTCAGGCCTCCCTGATCGACCGCATCCAGGACCGCAACGGCAAGACCATCTGGCGGCATGACGGGCGCGAATGTGAAGGTTGCGACACCGACAATTGGACCGGCCAGCAAGAGCCGCTCTTGGCCGACACGCGCGAACAGGTGATCGATCCGCGCACGGCCTACCAGATCGTTTCCATGCTGGAGGGCGTGGTCCAGCGCGGTACCGGCGTGTCGGTGCGCGCGGTGGGCAAGCCTCTGGCGGGCAAGACCGGCACGTCGTCCGAAGCGCGCGACACCTGGTTCATCGGCTTTTCGCCCGATCTGGCGGCCGGCGTTTTCGTGGGCTTCGACAATCCGCGCACTTTGGGCGGGCATGAACAGGGCGCCACCGCGGCCGCGCCGATCTTCCGCGATTTCATGAAGGGCGCGCTGGCCGATGCGCCGCCCACGCCCTTCCGCGTCGCTCCCGGCATCGAGGAAATTCCCATCGACTGGAAGAGCGGCAATCTGGACGAGCCGGGCACGCCGGGCGCCATTATCGAGGCCTTCAAGGCCGGCACCGCGCCGGGCGAAGCCAATGCGGCGTCCTTGGCGACCGTCACGGCGGGAGATGTCGGCGCGCCGGTCAGCGGCACGCCCGGCCAGACGGCGCCTTCACGCGGCACGGCTGGTGATATCGGCGAGGGCACTGGAGGATTATATTGATCCGGGGGATCAATATAACGACGGTGCGGGGGCCCCAATTGATCCGGGAGATCGGTAAAGCCGGCGGTACGACATGGCTTTCATCGCGGAACCCGTGAGCCTGGAAAAATGGCTTCGCCGTGCCCGCGCGATCCTCACGGCCGTTCAGCGCGATTTGCGTGACGCCGAACTGGGACAAATTCTGCTCTGTGCCGCGATGGGCAGTTTCATCGGGGCCGTGGTGGATCTGCTGCGCGAAGGCGTGGCCTGGCTTCATGTTTTCGATTTCGGCATTCCCGCCGATCACTATCTCAGCGAAGGTCTCGGCGTTTCGCGCGCGCGGCTGTTGTTCGTGCCGCTGCTGGGTGGGCTGGTTTTGGGTTTGGCGGCGAGGGCGGTCAGGGCCAAGCGCCTGAACGAAATTGTGGACCCGATCGAGGCCAATGCCCTGCATGGCGGCCGCATGAGCCTCAGGGATTCGCTTTGGCTGACATTCACCACCGTGATTTCCAATGGCGCGGGCGCTTCGCTGGGCATGGAGGCGGGCTACAGCCAGCTGGGCGCCGGGCTTTATTCCTGGCTGGGACGCTGGTTCCGGCTGCGCCGGGCCGACTTGCGCGTTTTCGTCACCGCTGGCGCGGGCGCGGCCATCGCCGCCGCTTTCAATGCGCCTTTGGCCGGCGCCTTTTATGGCTATGAACTGATCCTGGGCAGCTACACCACCAAGGCGCTGGCGCCAGTGGTGGTGGCCAGCGTCACGGCCGCGCTCACACAGCGCGCCATGTCCCACATGAAGGCGCTGTTCGACGTTGCGGGAAATTTCAATGTCACGTCGGCGAGCTATGTCCTGTTCGCGGTGCTGGGCGTGGGCGCGGCGGCCGTCGCGGTGGCGGCGATGCAGGCGGTCACCTGGACCGAACGCAGCCTGCGCGCATCGGGGTTGCCGGATTGGCTGAGGCCCGCCTTGGGTGGCGCTTTATTGTCGGCGCTGGCGTTGATCGCTCCGCAGGTGTTGGGCAGCGGTCATGGCGCGGTTCAGTTTCATTTCGACACCCGCTGGACCTTCTGGGCCCTGGCGGCGCTTCTGGCCATGAAGCTGGTGGCGTCTGCCATTTCGGTGGGATCGGGATTTCGCGGCGGCTTGTTCAGTTCGGCGCTTTTTCTGGGCACGCTGTTCGGCGCGGTGTTCGCGCAAGGCGCGGCCTATTTCTCGCCCGGCCTGGAAGCGCAGCACAATGTCTTCATGCTGGCGGGCATGGGCGCAGTGGCCGCCGCCGTGATCGGCGCGCCGCTCACCATGGTCTTTCTGGTGCTGGAAGCGACGGGCGATTTCCAGGTGACCATCGCGGTGGTGATCGCGGTCACCGTGGCATCGACCATCGTGCGCATCCTGTTCGGCTATTCTTTCGCCACCTGGCGGTTTCACTTGCGGGGACTTTCCATCCGCGGCGCCCATGACGTGGGATGGATCCGCGATATGAGCGTGGGCCGGCTGATGCGCAACGACGCCAAGACCGTACCGGAAAATCTCGGCCTTCGGGCGCTTCGGGCCGCCTATCCGGTGGGAGGCGCCAAGCGGCTCTATGTGGTGGATGGTTCGGGTCACTATATCGGCAGCATCGACACCGCCGACCTGCATGATGCGGAAATCGACGACGCCCTGGACGGGGCGGTGGCGGGCGATCTGGCGGAAGGAGCGGATCAGTTCCTGCTGCCGTCGGAGAATATCCGCAGCGCGTTGACGCGATTCGACACGCTGCAGATCGAAACCCTGCCGGTGCTGCTCTCCAGCACCCAGCGGACGGTGGTCGGCTACATGACCGAGGCTTATGCGTTGAAGCGCTATTCGGCCGAACTGGAACGGATGCGGTCGGCCGAATTGGGCCAACGGGATCTCTTTTCCATCGGGCCGCTGCCCAACAGCAAGGCGCCCGGACACTGATTTAGGCCTTTACGCCCGAACCGGTGCGCCCTATATCCCGCAGATGCGCCCAGAAACCGAACGCAGCATCGAAGACATCCAGCAGGCCATTGCCCTGCTGAGGAGGCATCTTTGACTGGGACAAGTCCCTGCGCCGCCTGGACGAACTGAACGCCCGCGCCGAAGACCCCAGCCTGTGGAATGATCCGGCCACCGCGCAGAAGCTGATGCGCGAGCGGCAGAAGCTCGACACCGCATTGTCGGCGGTCCGCCAGGTGGAGAACGAATTGGCCGATGCCACCGGCCTGATCGAGATGGCGGAGGCCGAAGGCGATGCGGCGATGGTCGCCGATGCCGAAGGCGCGGTCGTCACGCTGCAAAAGCGCGCCGAACAGTTGAGGCTGCAATCGATGCTGTCCGGCGAAGCCGACGGCAACGACACCTATCTGGAAATACACGCAGGGGCGGGCGGCACCGAGAGCCAGGATTGGGCCTCGATGCTGTTTCGCATGTATATGCGCTGGGCCGAGCGGCATGGCTATAAGCTGCAGCTGATCGAGGAAAGCGAAGGCGATGGCGCGGGGCTGAAATCGGCCACCCTCCTGGTCAAAGGCGAGAATGCCTATGGCTGGCTGAAAACCGAAGCGGGCGTGCACCGGCTGGTGCGCATTTCGCCGTTCGACTCCAACGCAAGGCGGCACACCTCATTCTCGTCCGTCACCGTCTATCCGGTGATCGACCAGTCGATCGAAATCGACATCCCGGAAAAAGACGTGCGGATCGATGTTTATCGCGCCAGCGGCGCGGGCGGCCAGCATGTCAACAAGACCGAAAGCGCCGTCCGCATCACCCATATTCCCACCGGCATCGCGGTGGCGAGCCAATCGGAACGCAGCCAGCACCAGAACCGGGCGATCTGCTGGGACATGTTGAAATCGCGGCTCTATGAGATTGAGCTGGAAAAGAAGAAGGCCGAAACCGGCGCTTTTGTCGGCGAGAAGTCCGATATCGGTTGGGGCCACCAGATCCGCTCATATGTGCTGCAGCCCTATCAGCTGGTGAAGGATCTGCGCACCGGCGTGGAAAGCCGCACGCCTCAGGATGTGCTGGACGGCGAACTGGATCCCTTCATGGCCGCGGCGCTGGCCCAGGAAGTGGGCGGCAAGCCCAAGGAAAAGATCGAAGACCTGGAATAGCTTCAGGTGCCCGTGGTCTGCAGGGGTGTAAGGATACCCCGCCCGGCCTGACCCGGCTGCACCGGATGCAGGACCGTCTGCTGGGTTTCACGGTCCCCCAGCGGATTGTCGGAATGTTTGCAATTGCCTTCGAAGAAGGCGCCCGCTTCGACGGCAAAGGCTTCCGCCACGATATCGCCTTCGACATGACTGGTGGCGCACAAAAGCGCCTTGCGGGCATGGATGCGCCCGATCACGCGGCCACGGATGGTCACATCCTCGGCCCAGATCTGGCCATGCACTTCGGCGCGCTCGCCGATCACCAGGCCTGAGCTGCGGACATCGCCCTCCAGAATGCCGTCGATCTGCATGTCGCCGCTGGTATTGAGCGTGCCTGTCACGGTGAGATCGGCGCTGACGATCGAGGGCACCGAACCGGTACGCCCCGCGCCACGCTTGGGCGGAACCGGGGCCGGGCCGATATCCAGCGGCATCCCCGCGTCGCTTTTGCCTTTGCTAGAGAACATGCCGTCCGGCCTCTATGAAATTGACAGGATTGCGAACCTTGTCGTCGTACCAGACCTCGTAATGGACATGGGGTCCGGTGCTGCGGCCCGTGGAACCCAATCGCCCGATCGCCGTGTCTTTCTCGACCTTCATTCCGGCGCGTACTGTGATCGCGGAAAGGTGACCATATCGTGTATGGATGCCCATTCCGTGATCGATTTCGATCATGTTGCCATAGCCGCCGCGGGTCCCGACAAAGGTCACGGTTCCCGGCGCCGTGGCGCGGACCTGCGCGCCCCAGGGCCCCGCGAAATCGATCCCGGAATGGAACGCATAGCGGCGGGTGAAGGGATCGACCCTGGCGCCGAAGCCGCTGGTCGGCTCCACTCCGTTGCCGGTGACCGGAACCGCCAGCGGAATGTGACTCATTTCGAACGACAGATCGCTCAACTGTCCCATTATGGCGCTGGCGCGCAGATAGGTGGCGTTGAAGGCCGGATCCTTGATGCCGTTGACCTGGACGCGATCAAGCGGGATTTCGGGACCGCCCACGCCTTCGCTGTCGGCGATCTTATGCTCGAACTGATCGGGATTGATGCCGGTGCGGCGGACGATCTCGCGCAACGCCACCATGTCGCTCGACAGGATCTGATGGGTCTTGTCCATCAGTTGGCTTTCGGATTTTCCCATTCCCGCAACCCGCGCGGTTTCGGCGGCCAGCGCGCGCAAGCCCGGATGCTGGGCATAGACCGCCGAAAGCGGCGCTGCGTCGCGGGGCGCGCCGGTGAAAAGCGCGGCCGCCATCTTGCGCAATTTCGCGAAGCCGTCGCCCAGCAGGCTGGCGCGAGCCGGCTTTGCGGTGCGCGGCTGCGGCGCGGCGGGGCCGGGAAGGACCGAAAGCGTGCTGCCGCCGTCGGTATCGATGCCGCCTTGGAGCGGAGCGCCCACCTCCAGGCTATCGCTGGCGGGCGCATCGTCGGCGGGTCCGGTGAAGACAGGAATATTCGACATGGAAGGCGACAGGCTGTTATTGCCGATCGAGGCTTCGATCTGTGCCTTGCGATTGAGGAAGTTGGCGATGGTGTTCTGTTTGGTTTGCAGCTCGTCGGCGGCGGCCTTGAATTTGTCCTCCGCGCCGACCAAGGCGCCGTTCAGCTCGTCATAGGAAATCTGCAGATCGGCAAGCCGGTTTTCATAGGCCGCCTGCATTTCCTGGAAACGATGATCCTTGGCGGTGATGATGCGGTCCTTGAAGATCACATTGACGGTGGCGAAAGCCACCCAGCCAAGAAAGATCAAGGTCAGCCCCGCCAAGGTGGCCTGAAGCGACGGTCCGAAGGTGAAGAACTGCACCCGGCCGTCGCTGCGGATATAGATCTGGCGCTCCGGGAAAGTTTCGTGAATCCAGATCCAGGCGCGTTCCATCAACGTCGCCGCCATCGCCGGATTGCCGTGGGAGGTATTTTCCTTGGGCGTCGGCTTGCCCTCGCGCTTTTTCCCCGTGCGCTGCCAGAAAAAAGAGCGCGAGGTCAGCTTGGGACCGAAACGCTTGCCGGACGTCATAGCGCGCGGGCCGCGGCAAGCACGGCCTCCACATGTCCGGGAACCTTCACCTTGTGCCAGGCCTGGGCAATCACGCCTTTGGCGTCGACCAGGAAAGTCGCCCGTTCCATGCCCATATATTTGCGGCCATAGAGGCTCTTTTCGACCCACACGCCCCAATCCAGGGCGGTCTTGATGTCGGGGTCCGAGGCCAGGGTAATCTTCAATTTATGCTTTTTGCGGAATTTCTCGTGCGAGGCGACGCTGTCTTTGGAAACCCCGATCACGGCGATCCCCAGCTTGGCGAATTTGGCGGCGGCGGCCGAGAAATCCACCGCCTCCCTGGTGCAGCCGGCGGTGTCGTCCTTGGGGTAGAAATAGAGCACATACGGCTTGCCCTTGAAGGTGGCGCGCGAAACGTCCTCACCCTCATCGGTCGCAAGCTTGAAGTTGGGGGCGCGATCCCCGGCGGATAAGCCGCCCTCTGCCAAAGCCATCCGCCGTCAGCCCTAAAAAAGCCGTCGGACTTAACTTAAGAGGCGGAAAGAGCCGAGCGCAACCCGTAAATATCTTTACAAGATAATGGGTTGTCTGCCCTTTTTAGGCCCAACAGGTGCGATAGTGTACGCGTTTTCCAGTCCGGACCGGCCCGCTTGAGACTGCCTTTTGCCAATTACATCAAGGCCCACCACATCAGTGGGGCCGCCGTTTGTGTCGGCGGGCTGGTGGCCGCCATGGTGTTTTTCGTGGTGGGGGCGGGCATCCGCCTGCTGATGGGGCCGGTGTCGCTGGGGCCGTTTGCCGGAACCCTGTCCGGGGCAATCCAGCAGGCCTTGCCCGGCATCAGCCTGACTTACGATCAGGCCGGGATCGAATGGAGCCGCGACGACGGCCGGATCAACCTGGTCGTGCTGGGCGCGAAAATCTTCGACAGCAAGAACAATATCGTCGCCGAAGCGCCCAAGGCCGACATCGATCTTGCCGCCCGGCCGTTTCTCTCCGGCCAGATCAAAGTGCAGCGCATCACGCTGGTGGGTGTGCAGCTTTCCCTGGTGCACATGAAGGAGGGCGGCATTCGCCTGGGCGCGACGGGCGACAAGAACGGCAACGATGTCCTGGCGCGCATCAATGACGTGATAGAGGCCAAGGGATCTTCGACCTCAGGCCTGCAGAGTTTCGCCGTCCGCAACGCCCGTCTCACTTTGTTCGACGAAGTCACCGGCCTCAATATGATTGCGCCGCGCGCCAGCCTGGTGATGTCGGCCAAGGGCGATGCCATCGCTCTGCACGCCGATACCGATGTATCGATTTCCGGCCGGACGGCGCATGTCAAAGCCGATATCGCGCTGCCTCCCGGCAAGGGACCGGTGAAAGGCAGCGCGCTGATCACCGGCCTTGATCCGCGCGCGCTGGCGGCGAATGCGCCCATGTTCAAGCCACTGAAGGACATCGCCTTGTCCGTCAATCTGGCGACCAGCTTCGCGGTGGCGCCCGGTGCGCGGATCACGACCGCCGATTTCGACATGACGGCGGCGGGCGAGTTGCCTCTGACCGGCCTCAAGGGCGGCGTTCTGCATGTGCGCCAGATGCACCTGAACGGTCTCTACGACGGCGACAAGAATCATCTGGCGCTCGATCAGGCCTCGATCGACACGAAGGAAGGTATTGTGCGCCTGAAGGGCGGGGCGGATTTCCGCTATGATGGCGGCAAGCTCGCCAGCATCGGCGCCACCATCGCCTCGACCCGCATCGCGCTCGGCATGCCCGGCATCTTTGCCCAGCCGGTGGGATTCCAATCGCTGCAGCTGAGCGGGGACTATCAAGTCGCTTCGCGCAGCTTCGACATCAAGCATGCCAGCCTGACGGCGCCGGCCTTCGCTTTGTCCGTCGATGGCACCATCACCCTGGGCGAGGAGGGCGAGGCTCCGGGCCTGGCCCTGACCGGCAAGCTGATGCCTTTGCCGGTCAAGACATTGCTGCATTACTGGCCGCTTCCCGTCGCCGAAGGCGCGCGCGAATGGATCGCCGCCAATATTTTCTCAGGCTCCTTGGGGCCCCTGGAATTTGAAACGCATTTCCCCGTGGGGCTGCTGGATCAGGACATCCTGCCCGACGATTCCATGAAGCTCACTTTTGGCATGAAGGATGTGGAAGGCAGTTACGTCAAAGGCCTGACGCATCTGACCGGCGTGTCGGGCACCGCCACCATGCTGGGCGACAGTTTTTCGGCCGATTTCGATGGCGGGCGTGTCGGCAATCTCGTCGTCCGCAACGGTCACGCGTCGATCCCGGCCTTGCATGTCCATGGCACGGTGGGCCGGTTCACGGCGCATGTGGACGGCCAGATGCCTGAAATCATGACTCTGATCGACATGCGGCCGCTGGGCTATCCCACCCGCTTCGGCATCGATCCCAAGCAGACCAGAGGCACGGCGAGCACCGATCTGGCTTTCGACGTGCCGATGCTGCAGGACCTGGCGGTCGATGCGGTGGGAATTTCCGTCAAGGCGCAGGTGAATGACTTCGGAGTGACATTGGGACGGCTGAAGCTCACCAATGGCGCGGTCAATTTCGATATCGACAATTCGCGCCTGCATCAGACCGGTCAGGTCAATCTGGCGGATGCGCGCCTCACCATCGACTGGCTGGAAGACTTCAAGACCACCCAGCCCGTCACGACCCGCATCAATGCCAAGGGCACCATCACCGACGCCGCACGGCAGAGCCTGAATATCGGATTGCAGAACATCCTGACCGGACCGGTGCCGGTCAATGCCGACATGCAGGGCAAGCGAGGCCAGCTCACCACCGCCGAAGTGGCCATTGACCTTACCAATTCGGCGTTGGCCATTCCCATCCTGCATCTGGGCAAGCAGGCGGGACTGGCCGCCGCCGGGCGCGTGACGGTGAATTTCCTGCCCGGCGATGTGATCAAGGATGAAATCATCCGGGTGACCGGCCCCAATGTCACCGCCAACGGCACGGCGACATTCGATCGTACGGGATCCCTGTCGATGCTCAACTTCGCGTCCGTGAAGATGGGCGCGCTGAACGATCTGTCCTTCACCCTGACGCGGTCGGCCGCGGGCGACGACTATGTGCTCAGGGGCCGCTCCCTGGACGGCTCGATGGTCGGCCGGAATGACACCAATGGGAACGCTTCGGGTGGCCAGCGCCCCCGCGATGACACGCCCACGGGGCCGTTCCACATCGATGCCAAGCTGGACCGGCTGGCGATGCGCGACGGCGTTTCGATCGCCCCGTTCAATCTCGATCTGGCGGGTGTGGGCAACAAGCCGTCGGCTCTGTCTCTGTCCGGCGGGATCGGCAAAGGCGCGATCAGCGGAAATATCGAAACCTCGCTGACCGGCCGCAAATTGACCATCGAAGCCGGGGACGGGGGCGCGTTGATTCAGGGATTGTTCAATTTCCAGAGCATCAAGGGCGGAAAGCTCAAACTGTCGGCCAGTCTTCCCGGCCGCGCCGTCGATCCCGATCTCGGTTTGGCGGCGCCGGACTATCAGGGCGTATTGGACATCGACGATTTCCAGGTGGTGAACCAGCCCTTCCTGGCGCGGCTGTTTTCCGCCGGATCGCTGACCGGCATCGGCGATCTGATGGGCGGCGACGGCATATCGGTCGAGAATATGAACGTGCCCTTTTCCTCCAAGAACAATGTGATCAGCGTGCATGACGCCAGGGCGCGGGGGCGCGCGGTGGGTGCCACGGCCGATGGCTATATCGACCGGCCGAAGGGCTTGATCGCGTTGAAAGGATCGCTGGTTCCCGCCTATGGATTGAATTCGGTGCTGGGCAATATTCCGCTTTTGGGCGACGTGCTGGTGTCGAAGAAAGGCGAGGGCGTGTTCGGCGTCACCTATTCGGCCACCGGAAACGCCGAGCAGCCCAAGATCGACGTCAATCCCTTGTCGGTGCTGACGCCGGGAATCTTACGCAGGATCTTTGAAGGCCATATGCCGACGGCCGCCAATGCGCCGTCCAACGCCCCCGGCGCCCAAGCCGAGCCGCGTCCCGCACCGAACTAGGCGGGCTTCACGAGAACGTGGCGCTTCTTGCCGCTTGAGAGCTTCAATACGCCATCGCCATTGAGTGCGCCGCTGTCGACGATCAGTTTGGGATCGCTGACGGCCGCGTCATTCAGCTTGAGGCCGTTGTTGGCGATCAGTTTTCGCGCTTCGGAATTGGAAGACGCCAGGCCGCTGGCCACTGCCAGATTGAGGATGCCGTCCGGCAATTTCGCGACGATCGTGGGCAGGCCTTCCGCCGACACGCCTTCTTCGAAGGCGCGGCGCGCGGTCTCCGCAACCTGTTCCGCCGCTTCGCGCCCATGCAGGACCGCGGT
>JAFECO010000019.1 GCA_018242085.1 Pseudomonadota bacterium | reverse complement strand
TGGGGACCAATCTCGACAAAAAACTGGCGCTGGGCGAGATCAAATTCGATCCGCTGCGCTTCACCGTCGATGTCGGCGACATCGCCATACCCGACGCCCAGCAGCAACCCATGGTGGCCGTGGGTCATCTGAAGATCGGCTTTTCCATTCTCTCGCTGTTCCAGCACGCCTATCGCTTCACCGATGTGCGCATCGACCGGCCTTTTGTGCGGGCCATCGTGCAGCCCGACGGCGCGCTGAACCTGATCGAGCTGGTGCCCAAGACCAAATCCGAAGGGCCCAGCCCGGCGATGCGGATCGATACTTTCACGGTCAATCAAGGCCGCATCGTCTATGCCGACGACAGCCGCGAATTGCGGCCGGAAAAAACCCTGACGCCCATCAGCTTCACGCTCAAGGATTTCCAGACCGACCAGGCCAAGGGCGGCGCCTTTGCCTTGAAAGCCAAAAGCGAAAAAGGCGAAGGCTTCGACTGGAGCGGCACATTGTCCATCGCGCCGATTGCGTCGGGCGGGCGTCTCACCGTCGCCGGATTGCAAAGCGACACGATCCAGAAATTCCTCGGCGAGATGCTGCCGGTGGTGCTGACGGGCGGCCAGATCGGGTTCACCGCCGATTACAATTTCGCCTATGACGCGAACGGCATGCGGCTGGGCGCATCGGTGCCCGCCTTGTCGCTGACCGGCCTCAGCCTTGACGGCAAGAAGACCCTGTTCCGCGGTTCGGTGAAGCTCGACCGGCTCCAGGCCAGTATCGGTCCCATCGCGATGACCGGCGGAAAGTCGCTCGCGATGCTGGCCGCCATGCCGCGCCTGGATGTTGAGGGCCTGGGCGTCGTTCCCGCCGGCGGCGGCAATGCGATCAAGCTGTCGAGCCTGTCGCTGAAAGGCGCCAAGCTCGACATGGGCGCGCACTTGATCACCCTGGGCAGCCTGGCGCTGGACGGCGCCGATCTTCCCGTGCGCCGGGAGCGCGACGGCCGGATCAGCCTGATGGCGATGATGCCGGAGAAAGCCGGGGACGCCACGCCCGCGATACCTGTCGCATCCGCGCCGCCCTGGAATATCAAGCTGGAGAATTTCGCCCTCAGCGCCGCCACCTTGCGTTACGAAGACCGCGCGGTGACGCCCATGGCGCGCTTCACCGTCACGCCGATCAATGTCTCCGCCACCGGGGCGGGCAGCGACCTCACCCAGCCGGTGAATATCCGCTTCGATGCCCGGATCGACCGGAAGGCGAGTTTGAGCGGCGAGGGCGCGGTGACGCCGCAAGGCGGCATCGCCGACATGAAATTCACGCTGGCCGGGCTGCCGCTCAACGCCTTCGTTCCCTACATGCCGCGCATTCCCGATCTGGAGCTCAAATCCGGCACGCTCAGCACCTCCGGCAGCCTGCACTATGAAATGAACGACATGGCCGCGCTGCGCTTCCGGGGCGACGCGTCGGTGGGCAATTTCACCGTGATGGAAAATGCCAGCAAGAGCCCGCTGGTCTCCTGGCAATCCTTCGCGCTCAAATCCATCGATTACCGCGCCGACCGGCTGGAGATCGCCAGCGGGCGTCTCAGCCATCCCTTGGGCCGGCTGGCGGTGCTGCCGGATCGCTCCTTCAGCTACAAGCAGTTCATGCCGGCATCCGCCCCGGCCGCGACAGCGGCGGCGGGCGAGAACGCGCCGGTTGCAAAGCCTGCAGCCGTAAAGCCTGTGGCCGTCAAAGCCGTCCCCGCGAAAGCTGCGGCAACAAAATCCGCGCCCGCGATGAAAATCCGGATGAAGCGGCTGGATGTCGATCACGGCACCATGAGTTTCGCGGATTATTCGATGCAGCCGAATTTCGAGGCCCGCATCGATGCGATGCAGGGCGCGATCACCAACATCACCAACCAGCCCGGCCAGGTCGCGGCCATCGATTTCTCCGGCCAGGTGATCGATCAATTCTCGCCGGTCACCATCAAAGGCTCGATGGATCCCTTCGCCTATGACCGGCAGACCGAACTTCATCTGGCGTTCCACAATATCGAGCTGCCGGTGTTCAATCCCTATTCCGGCCGCTATGCCGGTTACGCCATCGCCAAAGGCAAGCTCACCACCGAACTCAGCTACAAGATCGACAATCGCGCCCTGAAGGCGGACCATCATGTGGTGATCGACCAGCTGGAATGGGGCGCCGCCACCGAAAGCAAGGAAGCCGTGCCGCTGCCGATCCGGCTGGCGACGGCGCTTCTGAAAGACAAGGATGGCGTGATCGATCTCAGCCTGCCGGTGGTGGGATCCTTGGACGATCCCAAATTCCGCATCTGGCCGCTGGTCTGGCAGATCATCGGCAATGTGATCGAAAAAGCCATCGCCGCGCCGTTCCAGCTGATCGGCTCGCTGTTCGCGGGCGCCGAGAAAGCCCAGTTCGTCGATTTCGCGCCCGGCACGGCCGACCTGCCGCCCGGCGCGACGGAATCGCTGGGCGCTTTCGCCAAGGCGCTGGTGGAGCGGCCCGCGATCAATCTGGATATTCCCGCCGGTCCCGCCACCGCCGAGGATGCCGCCGGGATCGCCGATGCCGCCATCGAAGCGCAGGCGATGGCCAAGGAGATCAAGCGCGGCAATCCCGCGAAATTCTCTGCCCTCGACCGCGACGATCAGCATGACCGGCTGGAAGATGTCTATCGCGCCAAGCTGGGCAAGCGGGCGGAGTATCCGGAATTCCCGCCCGAAGCGCTGAAGGCCGGCGCCGCCGCCACCCCGCCTTTGGACGAAAGCGACCAGCGCACTTTGCTGGAAACCCAATGGCTGCGGGCCGAATTGCGCAAGGCCTTCGCGCCGACCAATGCGCAGTTGGCGGCGTTGGGCCTGGCGCGCGCCACCGCGGTGCGCGACGCCTTGCTGGCGGACAAAAGCGTCAATCCGGAGCGGGTCTTCCTGGCGACGGCTTTGACGGCCACGCCCACGGACGGCCATTCCCGGCTGGAATTAAAGCTCAAATAATAGCCTGTCAGGCGTAGCTCTTTTCCATCGCCAGTTCCGCTTGGAGGCTGGCGATGTCGCGATAGATCGAGGCCACCGCCAGCACGCGGCCGTTTTTGCGATAGCGCAGGATGCAATCGCGGGCGGCGATGTCGCCTTCGATGTCGATGGCATCCCAGCTTTCGGCGTGACCGACATAATTGACCGGCACGTCGTAATGCTGGCTCCAGAAGAAGGGCACGCCTTCGAATTTCTCGCGCTCGCCCATCAGAATGCGCGCCGCCGCCTGGCCATGGCGTTCGGCAAGCACCCAATGCTCGACCCGGATGTTTTGGCCGGTATGCGGGTCGGGCCAGCGCGCGATGTCGCCCGCCGCCAGGATCGCGGGATCGCTGGTCTCCAGCCAGGCATTCACCGCCACGCCGCGATCGATGGTAAGGCCCGCCTTCTCGGCCAGCGCGATGCGGGGCCTGACGCCCACGCCGGTGACGACCAGATCGGCCTTGAGGCTGGCGCCGCTTTTGAGTTTCACGTCTTTTCCTTCAAAGCCGGCCACGCCTTCGCCGAGATGGAAGATCACGCCACGTTCTTCATGCAGGGCGCGCACGAAACGCCCCATCTCCGCGCCCAGTATTTTCTCCATCGGTACGGTTTCAGGCGCGATCACATGGGTTTCGATCCCCCGCGTCCTGAGCGACGCCGCCACTTCCAGGCCGATGAAGCTGGCGCCGATCACCGCGACGCGTTTTGCCTCTTTGATGCTCGCGATGATGCCGCGGCAATCGGCCAGGGTGCGCAGCGTATGGACATGCGGCTGGTCCGCCCCCGGCACGGAAAGGCGCACCGGCTCCGCCCCCGTCGCCAGCAGCAGCCGGTCATACGGCACCGTGCCGCCATCGGCCAATTGAAGCTGGCGCGCGCCGCGGTCGATGGCGGCGACGGAGGTACCCAGCCGCAGATCGATGCCTTTGTCGGCATAGAAATGGTCGGGCCTGAGCGGCATCCATTCTTCCGGCGCCGAGCCCGCCAGATAATCCTTGGACAAATTGGGCCTGTCGATGGGCGGTGCCGTTTCGCCGCTCAGCATGGTCAATTCGCCCTGATAGCCGTCGCGCCTGAGCTGCTCGGCCGCCGCGAAACCGGCGGCACCGCCGCCCAGGATCACGATCCGGTCCGGCATGGTCTTGCGCGGCGCTTTCGCCGGGCGGGATGCGCGCTTGGCGCCCACAAACGCCTTGCCGTCGCGCGTCGTCACCTCCCAAATGTCCAACGGATCGATCGCGGGCGCGCGCAAGGCCTCTCCCGTGCGAAGATCGAAACAGGCATGATGCCAGGGACAGCGCAGGCCGCCCTCGGCAGCCAGCCCTTCGGCCAGGGGCCCGTGATAATGGGTGCATTGATGGGCGAGGGCGAAGACCTCCGCGCCCTGGCGCACCAGGACCATCTGCTCGCCGCCGGCGTGACCCAGGAACGGTATGTTCTCGCTCAAGTCCGACAGCGCGATGCCGCGCGCCAGGTCCGGCCCCTTCAATTGGTTCGCGTCGTCGGTCATGCGGGCATCCTCCCATGCGGGGCGCCCAAGCCTAGCCCTCCATCGCGCAGATTCCCATTGCCGCGGCAGGGGACGCTGGCGATGATGCCGCAAATTACCGGGAGGCAGACGATGGCGGCCAATGCGGAACATGCGCGGTTTCTCACCCTGTTCCAGCGGATGGTGGATCACACCGATGCCTGGATCGAGAAAACGCCGCCGGACAAGCTGGACTGGGTGCCGATCCAGACCAGCGCCATGCGCTTCGGCGACCGGGTTTCCAAAGTCACCATCAAGGGCCTGATCGCCCATATCGTGGTGGGCGAGGATCATTGGGCCCATTCGCTGCCGGACATCGCCGATGGCGCGGTGATGCCGATCCCGCACTATTCCGCCTTGCAGGAGGAATTCGCGGCGGGCGATTTCAGGGCCATCGCCCATCGCAGCCAGAAGGAGATCGTCGCGGCTTTCGCCGGCCTGTCGCAGCAGCAGCTCGACAGGCATGTGGTCTGGGTGGGCCGCACCTGGACGGTGATGGGATTTCTGTGGGGCGCCTATGCGCACCGCGCCTTCCATATCGGCAATATCGATATCTATCTGCGCCAGGCCGATGTGGTGGCGCCGGAATTCTTCGAGTTCAATCCGCCCCAGATGGCCTGACGCAAAGTGAACCGGATTTTCTTCAATCCGCATGCAACGGGCCATCATCCCGGCGCGGCGATTTTCTCCGCCGATGGCGCGCGTGCGCTTCGCGCCCTGTTTTCCGCCGCGCCCGGTTTCATGCCCACGCCGCTGGTGCGCCTCAGCGCCATTGCCGCGGAACTGGGCATCGGCGAAGTATGGGCCAAGGACGAGCGCAACCGGCTCGGCCAGGGCAGCTTCAAGAGCCTGGGCGGCGCTTATGCGGTGGTGTCCCTGGCGGCGGAGATGCTGTCGGTATCCGTGGCCGATATTTTCGCGGGCCGCGCGCCCAAAGCATCGGGCCTCACCGTCGCCACCGCCACGGCGGGCAATCACGGCCGCGCGGTCGCGTTCGGCGCCAGCCTGGCGGGTGCCCGCGCCGTGATCTTCATCTATGGCGATGTGCCCAAGGCGCATCGCGACGCCATCCGCGAACTGGGCGCGGAGCTGGTTTTCGTGCCGGGCGATTACGAAGCCGCCTGCCGCGCGGCGGAAGAGGCCTCGGCACGGGAAGGCTGGGTTCTGGTTTCGGACGTGGCGGCGGACGGCTATACCGATATTCCATCGCGCATCATGCAGGGTTATTCCGTGCTGGCGGCCGAAGCGATGGATGAGGGCGGCGCGTTCAGCCATGTGGTGGTGCAGGCGGGCGTGGGCGGAATGGCGACGCCGGTGGCAAGCCTGTTTTCCCAAACTCAGCCGCCGCCCGCGATCATGGTGGTCGAAGCGGCCAATGTGCCGTGCCTGATGGAAAGCGCGCGGACGGGCCGCTTCACCCGCGCCGCCAATGGCGAAACAACCATTCTCAACCGGCTGGATTGTCCCACCCCGTCCAGCACCACCTGGCCGGTCCTGCGCGCATTGACGCACTGCTATGCGGCGGTGGATGACGCCACCGCGACCGAGGCGATGCTGCGGCTGGCCGATGCCGGCTTTGCCACCACGCCCACCGGCGCGGCGGGGCTTGCCGGGCTGATGGCGCTGAAACGCGAGCCGGACGGTTTTGCGCGCCTGGGCCTCACGCGCGACAGCAAAGTCTTGATCGTGATCACCGAGCAGGCGCTCTAAACTTCAGCAGCCGCCGAAATGTTCGGTGAGGAGTTCGCCCACCATGTCGGGCGCTTCGCGGGTGGGGAAGTGTCCCACCTCGGGCAGCACGATATATTCGAACGGCCCGTCGAATTTTTCCGCCATCGTCCGCGCGCCGTCCGGCCGGACCACGCCGTCCTTGGCGCCTTGAAAGACCAGCGCGGGAAGCGACAGGCTCCGCGTTTCCTTCACCCGCTCTTCCAGCCAGAGGCTGTGCGCGTCCGGCGGGGCTTCGCCCCAGCGGGTGCGATAGGCATGCAAGGTGACATCCACCCAGTCGGGATTCTCGAAAGAGCGCGCCACTTGCTCGAAGGTCTCTTCGTCGAACCAGCCGGGCGGCGACCAGCTTTGCCACATGGCGAGCGCGAAGCCCTTGCGGTCCTTGCCCATGGCCTGGGCGAAACTCTTGCTGTCCTTGCGCACATTATCCCTGCGCACATTGCGCGCCCGTTCCACGCTGTGCTTCCTGGGATGAAACCAGCGCGACCACCATTCCGCACGCGCCGGGGGTGTGGCGGAGTTCTCGGCATGGATCGGCACTTCGTCCAACTGCGGCGATGTCGACAGCATGGCGATGGCCTCGATCCGGTCCGGCCAGCCCACCGCCAGCGCCTCGGCGATATTGGCGCCCCAATCATGTCCCGCCACGGAAAAATCCTCGATCCCCAGCGCGTCCATCAGGGCGATCGCATCCATCGCCAGGACGCCGCTATTGCCGGTGCGCTCCAGGTCGTCGGACAGGAATCGCGTGCCGCCAAAGCCCCGCAGGTTGGGCATGATGGTGCGGATGCCGCTCCAATTGAGTTTTTCCGCTACCCCGTCCCAGGTCGAGCAATCGTCCGGCCAGCCATGCAGCAGCAAGGCGGCTTTGCTGTGCCTCGGCCCGGTGTCTCGGAAGGATATGGAGAGTCTTTCGGTCTGAATGTCCGGCACAGGGGTCCGTCCTCGATCCCCCGGAACGTGAAACGCGCGGTCGCGATTCCGGTTCAAACATTCTGTGCTTAATCGTCGAAAACCATGCCGCAGCGCACCACCTCGCCGCTTCGGGCCTGTACCCATCCAGGCAATGCGCCTATCTTGCGGCGAGGGGGTATTCACCATGATCGGACGTTGGGTTGCATGCGCGCTGGGGATGGCGCTGATGGCATGGCCGCTGGCAAAGGCCGGCGCGCAGGACAATGATCATCCCTTGTTGCACCAGGTCGCCGCGGAAGTGAATCCGGACGCGCTGCACGCCACCATCGGCAAGCTGGTCGGCTTCGGCACGCGCCACAGCCTTTCGGGCAACGCGTCCAAGACGCGCGGCATCGGCGCGGCGCAGGCCTGGATCAAGGACAGTTTCGCCCAGATCGCGCAAGGCTGTGGCGGCTGTCTTCAGATCGACACCCCGTCGGAGAATTTCACCGGCAGCCGCGTGCCGGTCTCCACCGCCTTCATGGACGTGCTGGCGATCCAGCGCGGCATCAGCGATCCCAATCGCGTCATCATCATCGCCGCCCATCTGGACAGCCGCAACAGCGACGCGATGGACGCGGTCAATGACGCGCCCGGCGCCGACGATGACGGATCGGGCGTGGCGGCGGTGATGGAAGCGGCCCGCATTCTCTCCAAGCACAAATTTCCCGCCACCCTGGTCTATGCGGTGCTGACGGGCGAAGAGCAGGGGCTTTATGGCGGCACCGTGCTGGCGCATTACGCCCGCGATCATCACTGGAATGTGGAAGCCGATCTCAACAACGACATTGTCGGCAACAGCCGGGGCGGCGACGGCACCGTGGCGGCCGACCGGGTGCGGGTCTTTTCCGAAGGCACGCGCGACCTCGAAACCGAGGCCGAAGCGCGGGGCATCCGCTACAATGGCGGGGAGATCGACAGCCCTTCGCGCAACATCGCCCGTTTCATGGCCGTCCTGGGCGAGAATTATCTCAGCAATTTCGATGTCCGCCTGATCTACCGCACCGACCGCTATGGCCGCGGCGGCGATCAGGTGCCCCTGCTGGCGGCGGGCTTTCCCGCGGTGCGCGTCACCGAGGGTGCGGAGAATTACACCCGCGAGCATCAGAATGTGCGCCGCGAGAACGGCATCGATTATGGCGATGTGCTGGACGGGGTGGACTTCTTCTATCTGGCGCAAGTGGCGCGCTTGAACATCGTCACCATGGCGGCCCTGGCGATGGCGCCCGCGCCGCCGCAGGTCGGCATCTCCGGCGCGGTCACATATGACACCACGCTCAACTGGCTGCCGGTGCCGGGGGCCGCATCCTATCGCGCCTGGTGGCGCGACAGTCTGGATCCGAACTGGACCCATGGCCGCATGGCGGGCGATGCCACCTCGATCAAGTTGGAACATGTGAATATCGACGATTGGCTGTTCGGGGTTTCATCGCTGTCGGCCGACGGCTATGAGAGCCCGGTTTCATTCCCCGGAACTTCCGGCGCGGTGGGCGCCAATCTTTCCGCCCGGCCCGCGCCGAAATAGGCCTCAAACCGGTTCCGCGAGGAACAATCGCAACCTTGACCTCGCGCCTGTTGTTTATTCCTCAGCAACTCATCAGAGGAGTTCAGCATGCGTCTTGCACTGCTTGCGGCTGTTCCGCTTCTCGCCGCCGCGCCGGCCTTGGCGGCGCCGGATTATTCCGACTATCCGGATTCGACTTCCACGGAGTCCACGGTCATCGTCACGCCGCGCGTGGATTCCACCACCACCATCGTGACGCCGCGCGCATCCGCCGAGGACACGCGGATCGCCGCCGCCAATGCGGCGCGCGAAAGCTATTACCGCAACAAGCTGGAAGCCGCCGAGGCCCAGGCCAGGGTGGATAGCGCCATCGCCAATCGCGACGCGGCCGTGGCCGACCGCGAAGCCGCCCAGGACCGGGCCGCCGCCGACCGCGACGCGGCCGAGGACGCCGAAGCCGATCGTTGAGTCCTATTCGCTTTTCCAGGCGGCCAGTTCGTTTCCGTTCGGATCGCGGAACTGGAAACGGCGGCCTCCTGGAAATCCGAAAACCGGCCGGGTGATGGTGCCGCCCGCCTTCATGACCGCCGCCAGGGCCGCCTCCAGATCGTCCACCATGATCACGGCAAGAGGCGCGCGGGGCGCGTTCGCGGCATCGCCCTGCAATCCGATATCGATATCGCCGGTCATGGTGCAGGAATAAGTGGGGCCGTAATCCGTCAGCGCCCAGCCAAAGGCCCTGGCATAAAAGGATTTCGCCGCGCCGATATCGGCGGCGGGCAGTTCGATGAAGTTGATCCGTGCCATCAATTGCTCTCCTTGTCCGGCGCCGTTATGGCTGCCCGCGCCTTGTTCCGGTCATCATCCTGTTGCTCAATTCGGGCGACCAGGATTGACCGGGATCATGAACTGGGTGCAACGCTTTCCTGATTGAAACGCCAGACGATATTGCAGGCCTTTGATGAAATCCACGCTTCGTTCCCTGATCGAGCAGATCGCCGCCTTCATGCCCTGGATTCCGGACTGGGTCTTCGCCATCGCGGCTTTCATCGGCATCGTCGCGGCGGGCCTGGCGCTGCAAAGTCTGATCAACCAGGTCATCAAGCGGCGGCCCGCCGACTGGCGGCCCTTTCTGAGGCATGCCTGGAGGCGCACACGCCGCCTGGTGCGCTTCATGCTGGTCCTGTTCGCCCTGTCGGTGATCTTGCCATTGCTGCATCCGCCGCACGATCTGCGCGACGAGATCCGCCGCGTTTTCCTGGCGCTGGCGGTGATCCAGCTGGGCTGGATCGTCGGGGTGATCGGCAATCTGGCGATGGATCATTACACCTTCGGCCTCAAGATCGACTCCGCGGACAATCTCAATGCCCGCCGGGCGGCGACCCAGATGCGCATCCTGCGCCAAGCCCTGAACGTGATGATCGGCACCCTCACGGTGGGCTTCGCGCTGATGAGTTTCGATTCGGTGCGCCAGTTCGGCATCTCGCTGTTCGCGTCGGCGGGCCTGGCGGGCATCGTGGCGGGGCTGGCGGCGCGTCCTTTGTTCGAGAATCTGATCGCGGGGCTTCAACTGGCCTTCACCCAGCCGCTGCGGTTGGGCGATGCGGTGGTGATCAACAATGAATTCGGCACGGTGGAAGAGATCGGCAGCGTCTATGTCGTGATCCGGCTGTGGGATTTGCGCCGGCAGATCGTGCCTTTGTCTTATCTCTTCACCAATCCCTTCGTGAACTGGACGCGGTCGTCCGCCTCCATCCTGGGTTCGGTGATGTTCTTCTTCGATTACACCATGGATATCGATGCGCTCCGCGCCGAAGCGGAGCGGGTGGTCAAGGAATCCGGCCTGTGGGACGGCCAGGTGTTGAAGGTTCAGGTGATCGACACGACCGAAACCAGCATGAAAGTGCGCGTCCTGCTCAGCGCCCCCAATGCGGGGGTCTCGTCCGACCTGGGGGCGCTCTTGCGCGAGCGTCTCATCGCGTTTGTGCGCGACCGCCATCCCGCATCCTTGCCCCGGACCCGTCAGGAACCGATCCTGTTCCCTGGGCGCGGTGCGGCGGGCGGCGGCGCCGCGCAACCCTCCTGATCATGCGGCCGCATTTTCGGATCTTTTCCGATGGGGCGGCTGCCCAATTGTGCCTGTATTTCCTTGGGGCCCCTCCCTACAATCGGGCCTGCCGCCAATCCACAGACACCGCCTAAGCGACCGATCTGAGCGAGTGGTCCGAAGGCTTTCAGACGGTTTTGCATCTTGCGGTTTTTGGTTCTGTTCAACAGCGCAATGTTTGCCCTGCTTGCGTTCGGCGCAGGCATGGCGCGCGCCGCCGATCCGCAGCCCTATAAGGTCAATATCCAGGGAACGGGTTCGGGCGAGATGGACGCGGTGCTGCGCTCCAGCTCCCAACTCGCCAGCCTGCAGGACAAAGTGCCGGTGCCCCCTTTCGCTTTGGTGCAACGCGCGCAAGCCGACATCGCCCGCTTCCAGACCGCATTGGACAGTTTCGGCTATTACCTCAATGGCGTGACCATCAAGATCGCGGGGCGTGCGCTTTCCGATCCGGAATTGCCCGGTTTTTTGGACGACGCGCCCGCCAATCCGCCGGTGACAGTGGATGTCGCGCTCAACAAGGGGCCGCTCTTTCATCTCGGCACCATCGCCTTTGACGGCGCCGTGCCCGCCTCCGGCCGGGCCGCGGTCAGGATCAGAAGCGGTGATCCCGCTATCGCCAATGCCGTGCTGGATGCGCAGGCGCAATTGCTGGCGGCGCTGCAGGAAGATGGCTATGCGCTGGCCACGGTGGAAGCGCCCATCGCCTTCGCCGACAATGAGAAGCATGAAGTCAATCTCACCTACCGGGTGGTCACCGGCCCCCGCGTGAATATCGGGCGCATCGTCTTTTCGGGATTGAAGGACGTGCATGAGGATTTCGTGCGCAAGGTGCTGACGGTAAAGCCGGGCGACCGTTATCGCCCCAGCCGCATCGAGGAGGCGCGCCAAAAGGTGGCGGCGCTGGGCGTCTTTTCCGGCGTCACCGTGCATGCCGCCACCAGGCTGGATGCCGATGGCCGCATCGCGCTTACCTTCGATGTGCAGGAACGGCCCCGGCATGCCGTGACCTTGACCGGCGCCTATTCGACCGATCTGGGCGTCAGCCTGGGCGCGACCTGGTCGCACCGCAATCTGTTCGGCAATGCCGAGCAGCTCAATCTCAGCGCGGCGGGAACGGGGCTGGGCACGGCCACGTCGGGACTGGGCTATAATCTGGGCGCGCAGTTCATCAAGCCGCAATTCCTGCGTCCCGATCAAACCTTGGAATTCGACATTCTGGGCGTGCGCCAGCAGCTCGAAGCCTATGACCAGACCGCCGAAAGCGCCTCGGTGTATCTGCGCCGCAAATTTTCGCCTTTG
>JAFECO010000199.1 GCA_018242085.1 Pseudomonadota bacterium | reverse complement strand
ATGCGCGGCCCCAGGCCAACCGGCACCACGAACGGCTGCGCGCGCAGCATGTCGCGCTCTGCCGGATCAAAGCCACCTTCCGGACCGGTGAGGATGGCCGCCTTGTCCGCGCTGGCCCCGCGCACCGCGTCGGCCAAGGGCGAGACATCGCCGCCTTCATCGCAGAAATAGAGTCGGCGATCTTGGGGCCATTGGGCGATCAGCTTGTCCAGCGCCAGGCCGGCGCCGATCTCAGGCACCGTCATCCGGCCCGATTGTTCCGCGGCTTCCACCGCATTGGCTTTGAGACGCTCGTCATTGATGCGGGTCACGATAGTGCGCCGGGTGAAGACGGGCTGCAATTTTGAGATACCGAGTTCCGTGGCCTTCTGGGCCAGATAGTCCGAAGGCGTTTTCTTCACCGGCGCGAAGACCAGCCACAGATCAGGAACATCCGCATGCGGCGCCGTCCGCCCCGCGACCGTCAGCACGATGCCGCGCTTACCCGCCGTTGCAATCTGTGCCTGCCATTCCCCGTCGCGGCCATTGAACAGCAGCACGCGGTCATCTGCCTTGGCGCGCAGGACATGCAGCAGATAATGCGTCTGCCCCTCGTCCAGCATCACCATGGCGCCGGGTTCCAGCGCCGCGTTCACGAAAAGCCGGGTCAATCCGCCCGCTTCTTTCAAATCCGAAGCCATGCCACACTTGAGCCCGCATGAGCCTTTCCTCGCAAGCCCCCGCCGACGCGGTCCCCCGCAATTGGGTGGAGGCGGCGCCGCGCGCCTTTCGGCCTTACCTCCAGTTGATGCGCATGGACCGGCCCATCGGGTCCTGGCTGCTGTTCTGGCCTTGCGTCTGCGGCCTGGCCCTGGGTGCGATGGCCGAGGAGCGATCCTTCACCGACTGGCGCGACCTTTATTATGTGGTGCTGTTCGGCATCGGCACCGTGGTGATGCGGGGCGCCGGCTGCACCTTCAACGATATCATCGATCGCAAGATCGACGCCCAGGTGGCGCGCACCAGGGGCCGCCCTATTCCATCGGGCGCCGTCAGCGTGACCGCGGCCACGATTTTCATGGTGCTGCTGGCATTGGTGGGACTTGTAATCCTGCTCCAATTCAACCGCTTCGCGGTGATATTGGGCGCCGCATCGCTGCTGCTGGTGGCGGCCTACCCCTTCATGAAGCGGATCACCTGGTGGCCGCAGGCCTGGCTGGGTCTCACTTTCAACTGGGGTGCGCTTCTGGGTTTCGCGGCTGGGACCGGTCATATCGATCTGCCGGATCTGTTTCTCTATGCGGGGTTGTTTTTTTGGACCCTGGGCTACGACACCATCTATGCCCATCAGGACAAGGAAGACGACGCGCTGATCGGGGTCAAATCCACGGCCCGGCTATTGATGCAGGACAGCGGAAAATGGATCCTGCGCTTTTATGCCGTCTGTTTCACCTTGGTGCTGGCGGCCGGTTTCGCGGAGCATGCCGGCTGGCCGTTCGCTTTCATCATGGCGGCGGCGGGCGCCCACATGATCTGGCAGGTTCGCAAGCTCAAGATCGATGACGCCGCCAATTGCCTGACATTGTTTCGCGCCAACAGCGCCACCGGCGGATTGATGGCGCTCAGCTTCGCTGCCGCCACATGGCTTGTGCCCCTGTTCGGATGAAGTTCGGATGAATCCCGACCTCTTCGTCCGCGACAACAGTCAGCTTCTGGCGCCGCCCTTGGTGCCGGAGATCCGGCTGCATCTGGCCAGCGAGGTGATACCGCTCTGGCGCAAGACGGAAGAAGAGCTTGCCGAGATCGGCGTGCCGCCGCCTTACTGGGCTTTCGCTTGGGCGGGCGGACAGGCGCTGGCGCGCTATCTGCTGGACAATCCCGCCACGGTCGCGAACAAGCGCGTGCTGGATTTCGGATCGGGATCGGGCCTGGTTGCGATCGCGGCGGCCAAGGCCGGTGCAGCCCACGTTACCGCCGCGGACATCGATCCTTTCGCGATCGCCGCAATCGCCCGCAATGCGGATGCGAACAATGTCATAGTGCATGCCGTCGCGGACAATGTCATCGGCACAAGCGATCGATTCGATCTGATCGTGGTGGGTGACATGTGTTACGAACGACCCTTGGCCGAAAAATTGATGGCCTGGCTGGAAAGCGCGAAGGCCGATATTCTATTGGGCGATCCCGGCCGCACATATTTTCCCAAGACGGGCCTCGTGCAGCTCGCTACTTATTCCGTCCCCACCACGCGCGAATTGGAGGACCGGGAGATTCGACAAACAGGTGTCTGGCGCCTGGAGCGGGAGCGGGGCTAGGCGAAGCGACGCGGCTCTGTCACAGTCCCCCCGTCAACAGGGGGAACTGCATGGCGGATATTCCGGAGAATCCCAACGATGAAGGCGACCTGAAGCGCTCGCTCGGACCGATTCACCTGATCTCGCTGGGCATCGGCTGCATCATCGGCGCCGGCATCTTCGTCCTCACCGGCCAGGCCGCCGCCACCTTCGCGGGGCCGGGCGTGGTCTTCTCCTTTGCCATCGCGGGCCTGGGCTGTCTGTTTGCAGGACTTTGCTATTCAGAATTCGCCAGCATGATCCCGGTCGCCGGCAGCGCCTACACCTACACCTATGCCACTCTGGGCAAGTTTGTCGCCTGGATCATCGGCTGGAATTTGGTGCTGGAATATCTCGCCGCCTCTTCCACCGTCGCGGTGGGCTGGTCGGGTTATTTCAACGACTTCATGTCGCATTTGGGCTATCCGATTCCCGCCATGTTCAATGGCGCGCCCATCGCCATGCATGGCTTCAACGAATTCGTCACCACCGGCTCGCTGATCAACCTGCCTGCCGTGCTTCTGGTCGGTTTCATCTCCACCATCCTGGTGATCGGCGTCACCGCTTCCGCGAATTTCAACAACGCCATGGTGGCGATCAAGCTCACCATCGTGCTGGTGGTGATCTTCGCCTGTTATTCCTACATCGTTCCGGCCAATCACGTGCCGTTCGTGCCGCCCAGCACAGGTGAGATCGGGCATTTCGGCTGGACCGGCGTATTCCGCGCCACTGGCGTCCTGTTCTTCTCCTATATCGGGTTCGATGCGGTCAGCGTCGCGGCGCAGGAAGCCAAGAATCCGCAACGCGACATTCCACTGGGCATGCTGGGCTCGCTGGCCATCTGCACCGCGCTCTACATGGTGATGTCGTATGTGCTGACTGGCATCGCACCATACCAAACGCTCAACGTCGCCCATCCCGTGAGCAAGGCGGTCGAAGCCCTGCCCGGCACGGCCTGGCTGACCCAGTATGTCAATATCGGCGCCGTGGTCGGTCTGGCGTCCGTGGTGCTGGTGCTGCTCCTGGCCCAGTCGCGCATCTTCTATGCCATGGGCCGCGACGGGATGATCCCGCCCGCTTTCCACAAAATCCATCCGCGCTTCCGCACCCCGTATAAGAGCTCGATCATCACCGGCATCTTCTCGGCGATCCTGGCAGGCTTCCTGCCGCTGGATATTCTGGGTCAGCTGGTTTCCATCGGCACCTTGGCTGCTTTTGCCATCGTCTGTGTCGGCGTAATGGTGCTGCGTATCCGGGCCCCGCACGCCAAGCGGCCCTTCAAGACGCCGCTGGTCTGGATCACCGCGCCGCTCGGCATCGTGATGTGCCTGTTCATGATGGGCTTCCTGCCGCTCGACACCTGGCTGCGGCTGGCAGTTTGGACGGCGATCGGCTTGGTGGTCTATTATCTCTATTCGTCCAAGCACGCCAAGCCGAGCAAGTATCAGGTCAAAAACTTGGCGCAGGAATAGCCCTGTGAGCAATGACCCGGCGCTGCTGATACCAGACCCGGTTGTCGCCGGGGACCCAAAGCTCCGCCGGGCGCTGGGCCCGGTCCATCTGACCATGATCGGGGTCGGCGCCACCATCGGCGCTGGCATCTTCGTGATCGCGGGTACGGTCTCGGCGCAGCATGCCGGTCCGGCCGTGCTGCTCTCCTTCGTGATCGCCGCAACTGGCTGTTTCTTCGCCGCGCTCTGCTATGCCGAATTGGCGGCGATGATCCCGCAGGCCGGCAGCGCCTATACCTACACCTACGCCACCATGGGCCGAACCATGGCATGGTTCATCGGCTGGAACATGGTGCTGGAGTTCGGCGTATCCGCCTCGACCGT
>JAFECO010000198.1 GCA_018242085.1 Pseudomonadota bacterium | reverse complement strand
GAAGTGTTCGCCTTTCTGCGGCGCTATCCGCTGATGGCCCTGTCCTTGTTCGTGGGTTCGGCGATGTTCTCGGTGATCGCCTATACCGATTCCTGGTACCCGGAACTGTTCGTCCGGACCTGGGGATGGACCGCGCGCGAAACCGGCCGCATGAACGGAATATCGTCCGTGATCGGCGGCCCGCTGGGCCTTTTGTTCGTGGGCTGGTATTCCAGCCGCGCGCTGGCAAGGGGTGAAAGCGATGCCTGCCTGAAGCTCACCGCCTGGGCGGCGCTGGGCATCATGATACCGGCCTGCCTGCTCCCCATCGCGCCCAGCGCCACCATCATGGCGGGGCTGCTGATCCCCTATAAATTCTTCATCGCTTTCACGCCGGTTCTGATCCCTTCCGCCATCCAGATGGTGGCGCCCAATCACTTGCGGGCGCAGCTGGGCGCGACGTTCCTTTTGGCCACCGGATTGTTCGGGGTCAGCATGGGGCCGATCCTGCCCGCCTTCCTCAGCGATTTTGTCTTCACGGGCGCGCGGGCGCTTCCCCATGCCCTGTCGACCACGGCCCTGGTGCTGGGGCCGCTCACCTTCTGCATCACCTGGCTGGGCCTGAAACAGTATCGCCAGCGTTATGCCGAGATGGCGCAGACCCGCCATTCCGGTTGAATGGTTGCGGATTGCACACCCAGCCGATAGGACAATTCCCGCTTGTGACAAAAGGCCGAGGAAGCATCCGGCCAGGGAAATAAAATGTCTGGAATTTCGGAAAGCCACGACGCTGGCATGGGTAAGGCGCAGATCCGGAGCAACATGATCCGGTTTGCGGTGGCGCAGGCTTTCGGCAGCGCCAACTCCGTCATCGTCTATGCCACTGGCGCCATCGTCGGCGACATGCTGGCGCCCAACAAGGCGCTGGCGACTTTTCCGATCTCCGTCTTCGTGGTGGGCATGGCGGCCTGCACCTTGCCGACCGGCGCCATCGCGCGGCGCTGGGGACGGCAGGCGGCTTTCCGCACCGGCACCATGGCAGGCATGACGGCGGGACTGATCTCGGCGTTGGCCGTGCTCCTGGGATCCTTCTGGCTGTTCACGGGGGCGATGTTCTTAGGGGGCGCCTATGCGGCGGCGGTGCTGTCGTTCCGCTTCGCCGCCGCCGATTGCGTGCCGCAGGAGCAGCGGGCGCGCGCGCTTTCCATCGTGATGATCGGCGGCGTGTTCGCGGGCGTGCTGGGTCCGCAGATCGTCACCCATACGATGAAGCTTCTGCCGCCTTATCTGTTTCTTGCCAGCTATCTGGCGCAGGCGGCGCTGGCGGTCCTGTGCGGGCTGATCCTGTCCGGCATCTCGATCCCCAAGCTGGCCGATGAAAACACCAGTGCCGGCCGTCCGCTGATCGAGATCGTGCGCCAGCGCAAATTCGTGGCCGCGATCATCTGCGGCGTGATCAGCTATCTCTTGATGAACTTCATCATGACCGCGGCACCGCTGGCGATGAAGATCTGCGGCCTTTCCCTGGAATCGTCGGACCTGGGACTGCAATGGCATGTGATTGCCATGTATCTGCCCAGCCTGATCACCGGCAGCCTGATCACCCGCTTCGGCGCCGGCCGCATCGTGCTCGCGGGACTGGCGCTGACGGTTTGCGCCATCGCGACCGGGCTTTCCGGGATCACCCAGACGCATTTCTGGGTCTTGTTGATCTTCCTGGGCCTGGGCTGGAATTTCGCATTCCTGGGCGCCTCGTCGCTGGTGCTGGAATGCTACCGGCCGGAAGAGCGCACGCGGGTGCAGGCCTTCAACGATTTCGTGGTGTTCGGCTTTGTCGCGGTGGGCTCCTTCATTTCGGGCGGCCTCCTGGAAACCTATGGCTGGCGGACGGTCTGCTGGGTGGCGCTGCCGCCCTTGTTCATCGCGGCGATCTCGCTGGCCGCGACCGGCACCTTCCGCCGCAAGGTTCACGAGCATCTGGATGCGATGGACCCGCTGATGGCGGACGCCGTGCCGTCCGACCAAAGATAAGTTACATCGAACGGAAAGTTCGTTCATCGGGCGGGTGCCGGCCTGGCGCCGCTCCATTGGCGAAATTTATAGCGGGCGGCAGGCGTGCCGCACCGAATGATTCATGGGGATATGGCAAAGTCGCCGCCGGAAACCACCGGAGGTGGCATCATGTCTCGTGCGATGATCTTGCTTCTCGGCGCCGCGCTCTGCTTTGCGGGTGGAGCTGTGGCGGGTCCATCCGGCTATCATGTCGTCAAGACCGTCACCTTGGGCGGAGACGGCGGATGGGACTATCTCAACCAGGATCCGGCCACGGGAAATCTTTTCATCACGCGCGGAACGCATGTGATGGTGGTCGATACCGATGGAAAAATCCTGGCGGACATCGGCAATCTCCAAGGCGTTCACGGCACCGTCTTTGCCGGCGGCCGCGCTTATGTGAGCGAGGGCGGCGCCAACCGGATTGCGGTAATCGACGAGAAGAATTTTGCCAAGATCGGCGAGATTGCGGTGGGAACCAGGCCGGACGGCATTCTCTATGAGCCGCGCACCAACCGGATTTTCACTTTCAATGCCGGAAGCGGCGATGCCACGGCGGTGGATGCGGCCACCGGCAAAGTGGTCGGCACAGTGGCCCTGGGCGGCAAGCCGGAAGCGGCGGCGGCCGACAGCGCCGGAACCATCTTCGTCAATATCGAAGACAAGAGCGAATTGGCGGTCTTCGATGCCAGGACGCTTCGTGTCTGGGGGCACTATGCCCTGGCCCCCTGTGAATCGCCTTCGGGCATGGCGGCGGATGTCGCGCATGGGCGAATTTTCTCAGGGTGCAGCAACCAGATGACATCCGTGGAGGATATGAAGACCGGCGAAGTCGTGGGACATTTCCCGATTGGGCGCGGCGTGGATGCGGACCGCTTCGATTCCGCCACCGGGCTCATCTTCAGTTCGAACGGGGAAAGTGGCACATTGACGGTCGCGCATGAGGACAATCCCGGCAAGTTCACGGTGCTTGAAGACATCGAAACCGCAGATGGTGCCCGTACCATGGAGCTGGATCCCAAGACGCATCGCGTCTTCCTGGTGACGGCGGATCGCCGTCCCGGCACGCCGACGGAGGCCCAGCCGCATCCGCGTCCGGTTCCCGTCCCCGGCACGTTCCGTCTCATCATTTTGGATCGCGGATGAAGAAAATCGTTTTTGCCTTGTCTCTGCTGCTGGCGGCCTGCGGGCCGGGTGCGGCGCCGGACAAAAAGGAAGACAAGGATGCGGGGCCGGGCGTGAGCCTGAGCGCCGAAGAGGTTAAGGGCCTGGGCATAGAAACCGCTGCGGCTTCAGCGGCCAGGTTTCAAAAGGAGGTCACGGGCTACGGCATCGTGACCGCCCTGGATTCCATTGCCCAGACCGATGCGGACTTTATGACCGCCTCGGCCGCGGCCTCGCAAAGCCAAGCGGCGGCGGCGCGGGCGCGCGCGTTGGGCACGGGCGATGAAGCGGCGGTGTCCCGCGAAGTGGTCGAAGCGGCGGCCAGCAAGGCCGCGGCGGACCAGGCGGCCCTGGCGCTGGCGCGCCGCAAGGCCGATGCGGTTTTCGGCATTCATGCGCCTTGGCAAAATCCGGCGGAACGCGCGGCGATCATGGCGCGGCTGGCCAGCGGAAAAACCATCCTGGTCCATGTCACATTTCCGCTGGGCGCGTTGGGCCGCGCCGCGCCGTCCGCGATCAAGATCACCCGGCTGGGCGCCGATGGGCAAAGCTGGATGTCCGCGAAAGTGTGGGACGCGCCTTCGGATCCCGCGTTTCCGGGCCGGGGATTCTATGCCCTGGTCGATGGCAGCGACCTGGCGCAGAACGAGCATGTGATCGCCGCGATCGCGGCCGGCGCGTCCGAGAACGGGATATTGGTGCCGGCGTCCGCGCTATTGATGGGCGAGGGCGAGGCGTCCGTCTATGTCGAAACCGGCGGCAATCATTTTGTCAGGACACGGATCGACATCGGCAAGCCGATGGCGAATGGCTATTTCGTGCGGCCCGGCGGCGGCATCGCGCCCGGCCAGAAGGTCGTGACCCAGGGGGCCGGGCTTCTTCTGTCCCATGAGATCAATCCCAGCAGCGCTGCCGAGGATTGACGATGCGCTGGCTCGTCGATCTCTGTGTGCGCTATGCCGGCGCGATCGCGA
>JAFECO010000197.1 GCA_018242085.1 Pseudomonadota bacterium | reverse complement strand
GTTGATGAAGGCCTGGTAATAGCCTTCGACCTTGCGCTGGAAATCGGTCTGGTTCTTTTCTTCCTGGGCATGGCTGCGCAAGAGCTTGGCGCAGAGCATCGGCACCAGGGTCAGCGACACCACCGCCGAGATCAGGATGGTGATCGCCAGGGTCACCGCGAATTCGCGGAACAGGCGCCCCACCACTTCCTGCATGAAGAGAAGCGGGATCAAGACCGCGATCAGCGAAATCGTGAGAGACACGATGGTGAAGGCGATCTCGCCCGAACCTTTCATCGCCGCCTCGAACGGGGTGTCGCCTTCCTCCAGATAGCGGGTGATGTTCTCGATCATCACGATGGCGTCATCCACCACAAAGCCGGCGGAAATGGTCAGCGCCATCAAGGACAAATTGTTGAGCGAGTAGCCCAGCAGATACATCACCGCGAAGGTGCCGACGATGGAAAGCGGCACCGACAGGCTGGGAATGAAGGTGGCGGGCAGGTTGCGCAGGAAAAGGTAGATCACCAGCACCACCAGCACCACCGCCAGGAGCAGCTCGAACTGCACATCGGCGACCGAGGCGCGGATGGTGTTGGTGCGGTCGGTGAGCACGCTCACCTTGATCGATCCCGGCAGGCCCGATTCGATCTGCGGCAGGATCTGCTTGACCGAATCCACCACGGCGATGACGTTGGCGCCGGGCTGGCGCTGGACGTTCAAAAGCACGGCCGGGGTCATGTTGGCCCAGCTCGCCAGCTTGTCATTCTCGGCGCCGGCAATGACTTTCGCCACGTCCCTGAGATGCACCGGCGAGCCGTTGCGGTAGGCGATCACGATATTGGCGTAATCCTCCGCGTTCTGCAGCTGGTCGTTGGCATTGATGGTGTAGGACTGGGAGGCGCCGTCGAAACTGCCCTTGGGGGCGTTGGAATTGTTGTTGCTGATGGTGGTGCGCAGATCGTCGATGTTGAGGCCGTAAGAGGCCAGCTGCTGCAGATTGGCCTGCACGCGCACGGCGGGGCGCGGGGCGCCGGAAATGCTCACCAGGCCGACCCCGGCAAGCTGGGAGATTTTCTGCGCGATGCGCGTATCGGCCAGATTCTGCACCGTGGTGATGGGCAGGGTGGTGGATTCGATCGCCAGCGTGAGCACCGGCGCGTCGGCCGGATTGACCTTGGCATAGACCGGCGGCGACGGCAGTTGCGGCAACAGGCTGCCGCCCGCATTGATCGCCGCCTGCACTTCCTGCTCGGCCACATCCAGGCTGAGATTGAGGTCGAACTGCAACGTGACGACCGAGGATCCCGCCGAGGACACCGACGACATTTCCTTCAGGCCCGGCATCTGGCCGAACTGCCGTTCCAGAATGGCGGTGACCGAGGTGGTCATCACATCGGGGCTGGCGCCCGGATAGAAGCTCTGCACCTGGATGGTGGGATAATCCACCTGCGGCAGGGCCGAGAGCGGCAGGAAGCGATAACCGGCCAGGCCCACCAGCATGATGGCGATCATCAGCAGCGATGTCGCCACCGGCCTGAGAATAAAGGGTGCGGACGGGTTCATGATCTGAGCACCGGCCGGATCAGGGCGTGCCGCCGAAGCCACCGCCCGGACGTCCGGCGCCTCTGCGCATCGCCGCCATCGCCGTCTTGCAATCGGCGGACAGCGAATCGCGGTTCTGGGCCAGGCAGCGCATGGCGCCGCGCCCGGTCTGGCCGCCGCACAATTTGCTGATGTCGGCGCTGCAGGATTTGGCGATCGCCGCCTGCGCCTTGGCCCGCGCGGCCGCGCGTTCCGCATCGGCGGTCGCGCCGCTGGAAGGCGCATTGATCTTCTGCTTGGCGGGATCGGGGATCACCACTTCCGAACCGTCGCGCAGGCGGTCGGCGCCATCCACCACCACGGTGTCGCCGGGCTTCAAGCCTTCCAGGATCGCGACCTGGTCACCGTCCTGCACGCCCAGCTTGACGCTGCGCTGAGCCACGGTCTTGTCGGGGCTGACGATGAAGACGAACGTGCCGCCCGCGCCGCGCTGGATCGCCGCCACCGGGATCACGGTCTGATCGGGCAGCGTATCCACCAGAAGGCGGATATTCACGAACTGATTGGGAAACAGCTTGTTGTCATTGTTGTCGAACATGGCCCTGAGCTTGACCGTGCCCGTGGCGGGATCGACCACATTGTCGACGGTGGCAAGCTTGCCCGACGCGATCTTGGCGGTCTGGCCGCGATCCCAGGCATCGACATCCAGAACCGCGCCTTGCGAAATGCGGCTCATGATCCGCGACACATTGTCTTCCGGCACGGTGAAGATCACCGACATGGGCGACAATTCCGTCACCACCACGATTCCGGAAGCCTGTCCGGCCTGCACGATATTACCGATGTCCATCAGGCGCAGGCCCGCGCGGCCGGTGACCGGCGAGACGATGCGGGTATAACCCAGATTGATGGATGCGGTTTCGACATTGGCCTGATCGGCTTCGACAATGCCGGCGGTGGAGCGCACCAGCGAGCCCTGCGCGGAGAGTTGCTGATTGGAGATCGCGTTCTGCGCCGCCAATGCCTGATAGCGGGCAAGATCGACCTTGGCGTTGGCCAAAGTGGCCTGATCGCGCGCAAGCTGTCCCTTGGCCTGATCCAATGCCGCCTGATAGGGCCTGGGATCGATCTGCGCCAAGAGGTCGCCCGCCTTCACCATCTGGCCTTCGGTGAAATAGAGCTTGGTGAGAAGTCCGCCCACTTGCGGGCGCACCGTCGCGGTCGCCAGCGGCGTGGCGGTGCCCAGCGCATTGAGCGTGATGCGGATGGGACCATTGGCGGCCGTGGCGACGCCGACGGGCTGCGCGCCCTGGTTGAAACGGTTGTTGACCGCCGGCTTGGGATAAATCGCCCAGACCAGCAGCGCCAGAAGACCAAGGCCCAGCGCGATCCACACCACCCGCGACAACCGCGGATTGTTGCCGCTCCAACGCTTGATCCGCTGCCAGAGCGAGTCGCCGCCACCTTGCGCGCCCGCATAAGCGTCGCGTGCCGATAGACCCTTGTCGGTGCCTTCAATGCTCATCTGTTTCAAATTCCATGAATTGACAACCGCATCGGCCCCAGTGCGACCGACCTATGCGAATGCCACCAGCAATGGCGCCCTCTCCAAGGCTTGACCGGCACTTTACGCCGCGGCCGATCCATTAGCAGCGACCTAAATTGTAAATTTGTCGAAAATGTCGCCGCCTCTGGCCACCATTGGCGGGGCGCTGTATGTACCCGCCTCGCTCCGGTTGGTTGCAAATCCCGGCTATTGCGAATTAGAGGCAAAGAACGCGTGTTCCACCAGATTGTCCATTGGTTTTCCACCGATCTCAATCCCTGGATCACAGGCGTCGCGCAGGCCCATCCGATCTGGTGTTTTCCCATCGCGTTCCTGGTGGCGTTTTCGGAATCCTTTGTCGGCGTTTCGTTCATTATTCCCGGTACCACTTTGCTGGCCGCTCTCGGTGGTGTGATCGGTGCAAGTGACATTAGTATTATCCCGGCCTGGGCAGGCGCCGTGATCGGCTCGATTCTCGGCGACTGGATTTCCTATTGGATCGGGTTTCACTATCACCACCGGATCCTGCACATCTGGCCGTTCCGCAATTACGAAGACCAGCTGGAAAAGGGCCTGCATTTCTTCCATCGCTTCGGCACCTGGGCGATCTTTCTGGGCCGGTTCCTGGGGCCGTTTCGCGCCACCGTTCCCCTGGTCGCGGGCATGAGCGAGCTGGAATTCTGGCCGTTTCAGATCGCCAATGCGGCCTCGGCCGTGCTTTGGGCCTTTGCCCTCCTCTTTCTGGGGATCGAGGGATTTGCCCTGGTCGGGCATGTGAGCGCATTTCTCCACCACCTCCTGGCCTGACCGGGGTCCTCGTCTTTCCGGAAGATTGCTCTTTGGTAATCCCGAAACGGGACTGCCCCGCCCGCGCGGATTAAAAAACCGCCATTTTGTGCCGGAACGGGCCGGGATCGCCCCGATGCGCTGGCCCTGATCCTGCACCCAACCAGCCGTAGCTTTGTGTTGCGCGGCTGGACCCTTGACCATTCAGGACCAATCTCTTCCCGCTTCGGGTGCGGCGTTCCCCGCCCCCGATTGCACCGTTGCCGACGGGGCGGCCCAGCCGGTCCCGTCCGTCAAGCGCGTGCTGGACGTGATCCTGTC
>JAFECO010000196.1 GCA_018242085.1 Pseudomonadota bacterium | reverse complement strand
AAGCCTTGCGCCGTGTCGCAAAGCAGCTTCAGGCCCTCGCGGGCGGCGATCGGCGCCAGGGCGCGGTAGTCGGCGGGTTGGCCGAACAGGTCGACCGGCATCACCGCCTTGGGCGTCAGCGTGCCCTCCCGCTTCACCAGCGCGATGGCGGCTTCCAGGCTGGCCGGGTCCATGTTGAAGGTATCGGGCAGCACGTCCACGAACACCGGCGTGGCGCCGGCCAGGACCACCACCTCGCCGCTGGCGGCAAAGGTGAAAGCCGGCACAAAGACGGCGTCCCCCGGCCCTATGTCCCAGGCCCTGAGGATCAGCAGCAGGGCATCCGTGCCGTTGGCGCAGGCGATGGCGTGCTTGACCCCCGCCCAGGCCGCCAGATCGCGCTCCAGCTGGCTTACCTGGGGCCCCAGGATCCATTGCCCGCCCTCGACTGCGGCCGCTATGGCGGCCTCCAGGGGCGCTCCCAGGCGGCGGCGCTGGGCTTGCAGATCGATGAACTGGATAGGATCGGCCACAACAAACTCCCGCACGGAAACGCACGGCTTTTAGGGCGCGGGAGCCTCTCCGCGCCACTCACCTAATATTGCGGTTTATTAGGCCGCCAGTTGCCGGCTATTTGTCGGCTTCGATGCGGGCTTTGAGGATCTTGTCGGGCTCGCCGGAGATGGCGCCATTGTTGTGCTCGCCGCCCTTTTTGATGGCGTCGACATGGTCCATGCCCTCCACCACCTCGCCCCAGACCGAATATTGGCGATCCAGCCAGGGCGCATCGTCGAAGCAGATGAAGAACTGACTGTTGGCGCTGTTTGGGTTGCCGGTGCGCGCCGCCGAGACCGTGCCGCGCTTATGCTTTTCGGTGGTGAATTCGGCCTTGAGGTCCGGCAGGTCGGAGCCGCCCGCGCCGGTTCCGGTCGGATCGCCGGTTTGGGCCATGAAGCCGGGAATGACCCGGTGGAACACCACGCCGTCGTAAAAGCCCTTGCGGGTCAGTTCCTTGATCCGGGCCACATGGCCGGGCGCCAGATCGGGGCGCAGCGCGATCGCCACCGGGCCGGTCTTGAGTTCCAGGATCAGGGTATTTTCGGGATCGCGCGCCATTACTTTCGTTCCTTGCATCGTTTGACCAGGGCCTGCGCCACCGCAGGCGTCGTGAAGGGCGCAACGTCGCCGCCCAGAAGTGCGATTTCCTTGACCAGCCGCGAAGCGATCGCCTGGTGCCTTGGATCGGCCATCAGGAACACGGTTTCGATCTCCGTGTTGAGGCGCTGGTTCATTGCCACCATCTGGAATTCATATTCGAAGTCCGACACGGCCCTCAGCCCCCGGATGATCACAGAGGCGCCGACTTTTTCGGCGAACTTGACCAGGAGCATGTCGAAGGACTGGACCTCGATGGTGGCGCGGCCTTCGGCCAGGGGGGCTGCTTCCCGCTCCAGCATCGCCTTGCGCTCCTTGAGCGTGAACAGGGGCTCTTTGGATGCATTGGTGGCGACCCCGATCACCAGATGATCCACCAGCTTGACGGCGCGCTTGATGATATCCAGGTGCCCCAAGGTCACCGGATCGAATGTGCCGGGATAAAGCCCGACGCGCTTTTTGGGTTTCATGCTTCGCCGCCGCCCACATCGGCGATGCGCTCGACCGAAACGCAGCGCTCGCCTTCATCCAGCCGGAACACGGTAACGCCCTGGGCCGCGCGGCCCTGGATGGAAATGCCGCCCACGGCCACCCGGATGGTCTGGCCCTGGTCGGAGATCAGCATCAGATCGTCGCTCTCCTCGACCGGGAAAGCGGCAATCACGGCCGCATTCTTCTTGCCCATGCCGATCGCGACAATGCCCGAACCGCCCCGGCCCGTGACGCGATATTCGTAAGACGAGCTGCGCTTGCCGTATCCGTTGGCCGAAACCGCCAGCACGAATTGTTCGCGCGCGCCCAGTTGGGCATAGCGTTCGGCCGACAAGGTGGCTTCTTCCACGCCCTCTTCCGCGTCGGGCGCCTCCTCCACGCTGGCTTCCTCGTCGCCGGCGGCCCGGCGGGCGGCATTGGCCTGCTTGAGATAAGCCCGCGCTTCCGCGCTGCTGGCATCGGAATGATAGAGCAAGGACAGGCTGACGATCTCGTCATCGGCGGACAGCTTGATGCCCCGCACGCCGGTGGAATCGCGGCCCTTGAACACCCGCACATCCGAAACCGGAAAGCGGATGCATTTGCCGGCTTTGGTGGTGAGGAGGAAATCGTCATCCTCGGTACAGGTGGCGACACCCACAATGCCGTCGCCCGCTTCCAGCTTCATGGCGATCTTGCCGGATTTGTTGACCTGCACGAAATCCGAAAGGGCATTGCGCCGGACATCGCCGGATTTGGTGGCGAAGACCACATTGAGCTTCTCCCACTCGCCCTCATTTTCCGGCAGGGCCAGGATGGCGGTGATCCGCTCGCTCTCCGACAAGGGCAGAAGATTGACCATCGCCTTGCCCTTGCCCGCGATGCGCGCTTCCGGCAGCCGCCAGACCTTGAGCTTGTAGACCATGCCGGTGGACGAAAAGAACAGCATCGGCGCATGGGTGTTGGCGACGAAGAGGCTGGTGACGAAATCCTCGTCCCGCGTGGCCATGCCGGAGCGGCCTTTGCCGCCACGGCCCTGGACGCGATATTCCGCCAGCGGAGTGCGCTTGATATAGCCGGCATGGGTGACGGTGACCGCCACCTCCTCCCGCTCGATCAGGGCTTCGTCTTCGATCTCCACATCCGCGTCGATCAGTTCGGTCTTGCGCGGGGTGGCGAATTCCTCGCGGATCGCCTTGAGTTCGCCGGTGATGATCTGCAGCACCCGGCCGCGGCTGGACAGGATATCCAGATAGTCCCGGATCGCTTCGCCCAATTTCTTGGCCTCGTCCCCGATTTCGTCCACGCCCAGCGCCGTCAGCCGCTGCAGGCGCAAATCCAGGATCGCTCGTGCCTGCTCTTCGGTGAGGTGGATGGTGCCGTCCTCGGCGACTTTGTGGCGGGGATCGGCGATCAGCGCGACCAGCGGACCCACATCCTTGGCCGGCCAGGCTCTGGCCATCAATTGCTCGCGCGCCGTGGCGGCATCGGCGGCGCCCCGGATCAGTTTGATCACTTCGTCGATATTGGCCACGGCCACGGCCAGGCCGACCAGGATATGGCCCCGCTCCCGCGCCTTGGCGAGCTCGTATTTGGTGCGCCGCGTGACCACATCCTCGCGGAAGCCGATAAAGGCGGCGATCAGCTCCTTCAGATTCATCTGCGCCGGGCGGCCTTCATTCAAGGCCAGCATGTTGACGCCGAAGGAGGTCTGAAGCTGGGAATAGCGGTACAGCTGGTTCAGCACGACATCGCCCGACGCATCGCGCTTCAATTCGATCACCACGCGCATGCCATGGCGGTCGCTTTCGTCCCGAATGTCGGCGATGCCTTCGACCCGCTTGTCGCGGACCAGTTCGGCGATGCGCTCCTGCAGCAGCGCCTTGTTCACCATGTAGGGGATTTCGGTGACGATGATGGCGTCGCGGTCCTTGCGGATCTCTTCGATGGTGCAGCGCGCCCGCATCAGGATCGAGCCGCGGCCCCGCGCCAGCGCGCCCCGCGCCGCCTGCTTGCCGATGATCAGCCCCCCGGTGGGAAAATCCGGTCCGGGCACGATTTCGGTCAGGGTATCGAGCGTGATCGCGGGATCCTCGATATAGGCCAGGCAGCCATCGATCACTTCGCCCAGATTGTGGGGCGGAATGTTGGTCGCCATGCCGACCGCGATGCCGGACGATCCATTGACCAGCACATTGGGAAAGCGCGCCGGCAGCACCACCGGTTCGCGCTCGCTGCCGTCATAATTGTCCTGAAATTCGACCGTGTCCTTGTCGATATCCTCGGTCAGCGCATGGGCGACCTTGGCGCGGCGGGCTTCGGTGTAGCGCATCGCCGCGGGCGGATCGCCGTCGACCGAACCGAAATTGCCCTGCCCGTCGATCAGGGGCACGCGCATGGAGAAATCCTGCGCCATGCGCACCAGGGCGTCGTAAATCGACTGGTCGCCATGGGGATGGTACTTGCCCATCACGTCGCCCACGATCAGGGCGGACTTGCGATAGGGCTTGTTCCAGTCGCGCCCATTTTCATGCATCGAGAACAGGATGCGGCGATGCACGGGCTTGAGGCCGTCGCGCGCATC
>JAFECO010000195.1 GCA_018242085.1 Pseudomonadota bacterium | reverse complement strand
GAGATGAATGACTGGATCACCTATGACCTGCCCGCCCATCTGGTGGGCGTCGCGTTCCACGGCAAATATCGCGGCCAGCGCCAGAAATGGTTCGCCTTGCGCTTTCTGGGTGATGACGGCGACATCGATCTTCATGCCCATGAGCCGGAATTCTCCGCCTGGAAATGGCTCACGATCGAGGAGCTGCCGCAGGTGATCGTGCCGTTCAAGCGCGATTCCTATGCCAAGATCGTGACCGCCTTCCGGCATCTGGCGAAACCCCTATGAACACCACCCGCAAACCGCCTGTCATGATGATACATGGCGGATTTTGCGGCCCTTGGGCTTGGGATGAATTCGCGGCCCGCTTTCGCGAAGCCGGGTACGACGTCAGCGCGCCGGCCCTGCGCTTTCACGACGGCGCCAAGCCGGCGCCCGCGCTCGCCACCACCAGCTTGCTGGATTATGCCGACGACCTGGAAAAGCAGATCGCGGCGATGCGGTCGCCGCCCGTCCTGATCGGCCATTCCATGGGCGGCCTCTTGGCGCAGATGCTGGCGGCGCGGTGCGACATTGCCGCCGCGATTCTTCTGGCGCCGACCGCGCCCTGGGGCGTTCCGCCATCCACACTTTTCGAGATCGGCACGGCACAGAGCCTGATGCTGCGCGTGGGCTTTTGGAGCATGACCTTGGAGCCGGATTTCAATACCGCCGCGGCCCATTCGCTCGATCGCTTTTCCGAAGCCCAGCGCAAACACATCTTTGATCGCTTCCGCCCGGAATCCGGCCGCGCCACGTTTGAAGCCTTGCATTGGGGCCTGGACATGCGCCGCGCCAGCGAAGTCGATATCCGCAAAGTGACATGCCCGCTCTTGTTCCTCACCGGCGCGGGCGACCGCATCTGCCCGCCCGGCACGGTCCAGCGCGCCGCCGCGCTCTACAAGAACAGCACATTCGAAGCCATGCCCGGCATGAGTCATTGGCTGATCGGCGAGCCCGGCTGGGAAGCGGTGTGCGATCGAAGCCTATCCTGGCTCGAGTCTATTTAAGCCCCCTCCGGCCTTCGCATCGCAAGCGCTGCTACGGCCACCTCCCCCGCCAGCGCGCTAACGCGCGCAGGGGAGGCGGGCCTGAGCTGCTTCAACAGGCGCTGGATCGTCTTGGTTCTGGATTTCTTCCCCCGCAAGGCGAAGCCTTTGGCGGGGGAAGACAGATGGGGGCAATCAATTAATAGCCACCACTTGGCGGCGGCTGAAGTCTTTCATGAAAGCCTGCAGCGTATCCACCGACGCGATCTTGGCGGCGGCGTCGCGGAAGGCCAGGCCATGCATGTCGATTTCCTGCGCCAGCACCGCAAAGGCGCTGCCGTCCGGCGTGTTCTGCATCTTGGGCGCGTAATGCTGGCGCAACCGGTCCAGGCTGGCTTCGTCATTGGCCAGGGAATAGGAAACCGCCACGCGCAACACTTGGGCGCGTTCGCCGTTCGACAGGGGAATGGGATCGCTCCAGCGCGCGCCCAGAAGGTCTTCGGTCTTCTGGCCGGCAAGCGCCCAATTGCCCGCTTCCCAGTAAATGTCGGCGCGCAGGCGCCTTGTGTCAGGTTGATCGTCCACCGCGATCAGGTCCAGCGCATTGTCCCATTGCTTGAGGCCCGCGAAGGCCCGCGCTTCCAGGATCATGCGGGCATGCCCGTCCTGGTCCGGCAATCCGCTGACCTGCGAGCCATGCAGCGCATCCACCGCGGCTTGCGGCTTGTGATCCATCAGATAGATGGCGGCAAGCTTGGTGGAGACTTGCGCCTTGGCCACGCCGTCCAGACGCTTCTCGACTTGATAGGACAGAAGCTTGGCCGCCGGCCCCAGAAGATCCACCGCCACCAGCCGGTCGACCATGCGGCGGATCATGTCGTCGCCGTCCGCGCCGATGGGGGTGAGGTCGATATTGTCGTAGAAGATCGACAGGCTTTCCACCGGCGGCAATTTGTCGGCGCCGCCCTTGATGAAGAGATTGGCGAACGCCGCGCGCATATCGTCCTGCGCGGCATGGGCCTGGTCGCCCACGAAATTCTGGGTGGCGACGCGCAAGGTCTTCAGGCCCGGCTGCCATTTGCGTTCGCTGAAATAGAGCGAAGCCAGCTTGCGCAAGGTCTTCAATTCCAGCGCGTCGCCGCGCCAGCGATAGCGCAGGCGTTCCAGCACATCGATGCCCTGTTTGGGTTCGATGATGCCCGCCGCCAACGCGGCGTTGGTCTGATAGAAGATCGCTTGCGCCGCGAGGCGGTCGTCGCCGCCATTGACGACCGCCGTAAATCCGGCGGCCGCGGCAGGATAGTGATTTTCGGCGGCATCGATCCGCGCCTTGATCAGCCTGGCTTGCAGGGCGTCGATTTTTCCCAGCTCGTGCGGAACATGCATCATGGCGGCATCCGCCACTTCCAAACGTCCCATGCCCAATGCGGATTCCGCATTGGCCAGGCGCGCGCGGGCCTGCCATTCCGGCTGGTATTTCTTCAGCACCGGAACGGCCTGTTCCAGATAGGTGTGCGCGGCGCTCCAATTCTCCAGCGCCGCTTCCGTCAGTCCGCGCCACAGGGCGGCGTGGCGATCCGAATCGAAGGAAGGTCCCGCCAAATCGTTATGGGCATCGCGATAGCGGCCCATCATGTAATCGGCGGCGGCCCGCATGGTGGCGAGCTGGATGTCGCCGCGCAGCGCCGGATCGGAGGTCTGGATCAGATTGATCAAGCCCAACGCTTCCGCCGCGAAACGGTTGGCGAGATAGAAGCGCGCCAGCATCAGCCGGGCGGTATTGGCGCGGGCGGGCGGTTGGCGCGATACCGCTTGGGTCAGCCGCCGCTCGGTGGCCAGGAATGAGCCGCCCGACATGGGGCTCCAGGAGGCGAAGTCCAGAAAGCTGGGGCCGTTGCGCTCGGCCGCCAGGGCCGCGGGCGTTTCTTCCACCGGCATGGCGAGCGGCGTGAGCGACAATCCGCCGGGCCGGGTGATGGTGATGCGCCCGCCCGCCACGCCGACGGACAGATCGTCCGCATAAGCGGTGATCACCAGGCCATTGGCGGTGGGAAGGGCGGCGAATTCTGCATAATCGCGCTCGGTGGGAACGGCGCGGCCGGTATTGCCCGCGACCACGATCAGATTGTCGCCGGTGACCGGATCGGTCAGCGGCAGGATGCGGGCGGCGCCGGGCAGCAAGGTGGTGAGCGATGCCCGCTTGGGGTCATCCTGATTGCGGGCGAAGGCGACGGCGCCGGGCGGGGTGGCCGCATTGGCGCCGATGGTCACTTTCAGGTCGGGTCCCGCATTTTCCGCGGCGATGGGGGCATTCTTCTTGAGGCCGATCCGAAGCACGGAAATGCCCGATGCCGAAGAAGCTTCGACCTGGGCGGCGAAATCGCCCAGCTGTGTTTTCAGCGCGGCGGCATCGATGCCGGGGGTGTTCTCCAGCACCACCCAGGCGGTCATGCCGCGCACGAACACGGCGTTGGGATGACTGGCCGCGCCTTTGAAGCCGATGACCGCGCCATCCTTGATCAAATGGCTGTCGGCGAAGGGGGCGGGCGGCGGGGTGACGGCAGCGGTCTTGACCTCGGCGGGCTTGGTCTCAGGCTTGGCTTCGGCGGCTTTCGTGTCCGGCTTGGCCGGCGCTTCGGCGGGCTTGCCGGCCAGCTTGTCCGCCGTGTCGGTGATGGCCTTGGCTTGGGCCGCCGACATGGCCGTGACTTTCGGCTTGTCGAGACCGGGCGGCGCATAGGCCGCCGCATCGGTGTGCGGCGCCAGAATGTCGATGACGATCTTTTTGCCGTCCTTGAAATCGTGAAAGCCGGAGGCGCTGTCGGTATCGAACTCGACCACGATGCTTGAGCCTTCGGTGCGCCAGGAGGCGTTCTTCACCCAAGGCGGCGCGAAGCGCGCGATGGCGGACAGATCGGGTCGCGCCAGCGCCTGGAAGCGGATGGCGATTTTTCCCGCCCCCGGAAAGACCGAATAGGAAACCGGTTTCGGCCAATCGAACACCAGCCGCGTATAGTTGGAATAAGAGCCCGCGCGCAGTTTCAGTTCCGGCAAGCTGGCCGGATCGATCGGCGCGGCGGCTTGGCGCGAAGGCGCGACAAGATCGGGCATGGTGCCGGCGAAGCTTTGCGGCGCCAGGTCGACCACGGTTTGGGCGCCCAATGCACTTTGATGCAGGCGGA
>JAFECO010000194.1 GCA_018242085.1 Pseudomonadota bacterium | reverse complement strand
TTTTGCCGTCGCCATCACCGCCAGCTTCGCCGAAAGCGTGATGGGCGGCACCCGCCGCATCGTCCTGGCCAATGGCGAACAGATCGACGTGAAGATTCCCCCCGGCCTCAAGGACGGACAGCAGATCCGCGCCAAGGGCCGGGGCGGCGCGGGACGCCAGGGCGGCCCCAATGGCGATGTGCTGATTCAGGTGTCGGTGGCGCCGCATCCATATCTCACCCGCGAAGGCAACGATCTGCGGATGGATTTGCCGGTCACGCTCAAGGAAGCGGTATTGGGCGCAAAAGTGCCGGTGCCGACTTTGAGTGGGACTCTCAACTTGACCATCCCGCCCAATTCCAATTCGGGCGCCGTGCTGCGGCTGAAGGGCAAGGGGGTTCCCGCCCATGGCGGCGCGGTCAACAGCGAGCCGGCCGGTGACCTTTATGTCCGGCTGGTGGTGGCGCTTCCCGACCCGCCCGATGCCGGTTTGAAGAAATTCGTCGAAGGGTGGCATTCCAGCTTCGACCCGCGCGCGCGGATGAAGTAAAGCATCGCCGCCTGGGGTGGTGTACACACCCCTTCGGGTTGGCGATTCCGGCCCAAATCGTTAGAATCGAGTCTTGAGCAGCGGGGAGTATTTCATGGCGTTTGACGGCCTTATGAAAGGCAAAAAAGGCCTCATCATGGGCGTCGCGAATGACCGCTCCATCGCCTGGGGCGTGGCCAAGGTTCTGCATGCCGCGGGCGCGGAACTGGCCTTTTCCTATCAGGGCGATGTCTTCAAGAAGCGCGTGATGCCCCTGGTCGAGCCGCTCAAACCAGCGGCGATGATCGACTGCGATGTCTCGGACCAGGCCTCGATCGACGCGGCCTTTGCGCAGCTCGGCAGCATCTGGGGCGAACTGGATTTTCTGGTCCATGCCATCGGCTTTTCCGACAAGGACCAGCTCAAGGGCCGCTATGTCGATACCTCGCCGGAAAATTTCCGGATGACGATGGACATCTCCTGCTACTCCTTCACCGCGGTGGCGCGGCGCGCCGAGAAGATGATGACCAAGGGCGGCAGCCTGGTCACCCTCACCTATTACGGCAGCGAAAAAGTCATGCCGCATTACAATGTCATGGGCGTGGCCAAGGCGGCGCTGGAAGCCAGCGTGCGCTACATGGCCGAAGATCTGGGCAAGCGCGCGATCCGCGTCAACGCCATCTCGGCCGGACCGATCAAGACCCTGGCGGCCAGCGGCATCGGCGATTTCCGCTACATCCTGAAATGGAACGAGTTGAACGCGCCGCTCCGGCGCACCGTCACCATCGATGAAGTGGGCAATGCCGCGCTTTATCTTTTGTCCGATCTGGGCAGCGCGGTGACCGGCGAATGCCTGCATGTCGATGGCGGCTACCATGTGGTCGGCATGAAGGCCGAGGACGCGCCCGATATCGCTGTCGGAAAGAATGAATCTCAGGCTTAAGGACGGCATCACGCTTTACTTCTCGCGGCATGGCGAAACCGAAGCCAATCGCGAGCGGCGCTTTTCAGGCCGCCGCGACACGCCGCTGACGGATACCGGACGCATTCAGGCGCGCGCCGTCGGCGAAACCCTGGAGCGTCAGGTCGGCATGCGGCCGCCCCTGGCCTTTATCTCCAGCCCGCTCAGGCGCGCTTGCCTCACCATGGAGATCGTTCGCGAGACCCTGGGCCTGCCGGGACATGGCTATGCCACGGACGCCAGGATCGAAGAAATCAATCTGGGCCGTTGGGACGAATTGACCGATGCCGAAGCGCGGGCCTTGGACCCAGCCCTGTTCGATGCCAGGCGCGCGGACAAGTGGCACATCCATGTTCCGGGCGGCGAGAATTACGCGGAGGTCGCGGTGCGCGCCACCCATTGGGCCGAGAGCCTGACCCAGGATACATTCGCGGTCAGCCATGGCGCCCTCACCCGCATCCTGCGCGGCTTGTTTCAAGGGCTGACCTGGCAAGGCATGAGCGATCTGGACGAGCCGCAAGGCGTGGTCTACCGCGTCCAGGGTGGGACCGTGACGCGGCTGGATTAAGGCCGGTTTTTGGGCTATCGAGCCTCATGTCGCACAACACATTCGGCCATCTTTTCCGCGTCACCACCTTCGGCGAGAGCCATGGGCCCGCCATCGGCTGCGTGGTGGATGGCTGCCCGCCCGGCATTGCGCTCAGCGAAGCCGATATCCAGCGCGACCTGGAGCGGCGGCGCCCCGGCCAGTCCAAATTCGTCACCCAGCGCCAGGAACCGGACGCGGTGAAGATTTTGTCCGGCGTCTTCCAGGACGAGCGGATGGCGGAGCCGCTCACCACCGGAACGCCGATCGGACTGCTGATCGAGAATAAGGACCAGCGCTCCAAGGACTATTCCGAGATCCGGGACAAATACCGCCCCGGCCATGCCGACTATACCTATGACGCCAAATATGGCGTGCGCGACTATCGCGGCGGCGGCCGCCAATCGGCGCGCGAGACCGCCATGCGCGTTGCGGCAGGCGCCATCGCCCGCAAGGTGCTGGACCGGCTTTACGGCAAAGTGACCATCCGCGCTGCCCTGGTGCAGATGGGCACGCAAAAAATCGACCGCGACAACTGGGACTGGAACCAGATTGCTGAAAATCCTTTCTTCTGCCCCGACGCTTCGGCCGTCGCTCCGTGGACGGAATATCTTGAATCGATCCGCAAGGACGGTTCCTCGGTGGGCGCCATCGTGGAAGTGGTGGCCGAAGGCATTCCCGCCGGCCTGGGCGCGCCCATCTATGCCAAGCTGGACAATGAGCTGGCCAGCGCGCTGATGAGCATCAATGCGGTCAAGGGCGTGGAGATCGGCGACGGGTTTGCCACCGCCGCCATGACGGGCCTGGAGAATGCCGACGAGATGCGGATGGGCAATGACGGCAAGCCTGTGTTCCTCTCCAATCACGCCGGCGGCATTCTGGGCGGCATTTCCACCGGCCAGCCCATCGTGGCGCGCTTTGCGGTGAAACCCACCTCCTCCATTCTCACGCCCCGCCGCACCATCGACAAAAGTGGTGCGGAAACCGAGATCGTCACCAAGGGGCGTCACGATCCCTGCGTGGGCATCCGGGCCGTGCCCGTCGGCGAAGCGATGATGGCGCTGGTGCTGGCGGATCAGGCGCTGCTCCATCGCGGCCAAGTCGGTTAGCGCGTAAAGCCGCCAACCAGTTCTATGTGGTCGGAATACAAAAACTGATCGACCGGCGTGACATATCCGGCTTGGAATCCGGCTTTGACAAGAATGGCGGCATCGCGGGCGAAACTGCCCGCATCGCAGGACACATAAATCACGCGCCGGAGTTTTGAGCCGGTAATCGCTTTCACCTGCGCTTCCGCGCCCGCGCGCGGCGGGTCCAGCACCACGGCATCGAAGCGGTTCAATTCCAATGGCGCCAGGGGCACCTTGAACAGGTCGCGCCGTTCGGTGGTGACGGGCTTGAGGCCCTTGGCCTTGCGGGCAGCTTCGGCCAGCACGGCCAGGGCCTCGCCCTCCTGTTCCACCGCATGCACCTTGGCGCGCCTGGCCAGCGGCAAGGTGAAAGTGCCCATGCCGGAAAACAGATCGGCGACGGTCTTGGCGCCTTCGGTGAGCGCCAACACCCTGGCGGTCAAGGCGTCCTCGCCTTCCCTGGTGGATTGCAAAAAAGAATGGGGCGGCAGTGCCACCGCCATGCCGTCGAACGCGACATGAGGGCTATCCTGCCCAAGCACGATCTCGCCATTGAAGACGATGCGCGCGATATCCCGTCCGGAAAAGGCCTTGGCCATGGCGGTCGTCAGGGCTGGGGTCAATTTGCGCGGCGAGCGGAACGCCAGATCAAGGCCGGCTCCGGTGTCGGTGACATGGACTTCGCCTTTTTCGCCGTCGGACAGAATATCCGCCAGGCCGCTTCGAAGATCGCCTGTCAATGCCAGCAAAGCCGGCGTGAGAACCAGGCATTCGCGCATGTCCACGATCTCATGGCTGCGGGCGGCATGAAAGCCGGCGATCACGTTCCCCTTGTGCTTGCCGAATTTGAAGACGGCGCGGCGGCGCGTTCGCTCCGGCACCAGGAACGGCTCTTCCACCACGACATCGCCAAGCCCGGCCCGCGCCAGCGCCACGACCACGGCATCGCGCTTACGCGCGCGATACGCTTCAGGGGAAAGATTCTGCAGCGTGCAGCCGCCGCAGACGCCGAAATGCGG
>JAFECO010000193.1 GCA_018242085.1 Pseudomonadota bacterium | reverse complement strand
ACCACCCGCGCGGTGGATGTGGGCGCATTGGTGCTGGTGGGAACCCCCGGCGCGACGCCCTTGTTCACGGTTTCGGACCAGAAGAAGCTGCGCATCTATGTGCGCCTGCCCCAGACCGATTCCGCCGCGCTCAGTCCCGGCATGACCGCGACCTTCACGGTACCCGAATTGCCGGGCCGCGAATTCACCGCCACCTTGGCCGCCAACGCCAATGCGGTGGCCAGCGCCAGCGGCACCCAGCTTTTGCAGTTTCAGGCCGACAATGCCGAAGGCCTGATCCGGCCGGGCAGCTATGCCGAAGTGCGCTTCACCCTGCCGCCCGGCAAGAATGCCCTGCATGTGCCCGCCACCGCCCTGATGTTCCGCGACCAGGGGCCGGTGGTGGCCACCGTCGATGACAGCAATCACGTCCGGATCAAAGTGATCAGCATCCGCCGCGACCTGGGCACCGCCGTCGAGGTGGGTTCGGGGCTTTCACTGAAAGACCGCGTGATCGATAATCCCCCGGACGCGATTCGTGACGGCGATCCGGTGCGGATTGGCGAAACCGAATCCTGATACCGGAGGATTTTCATGTACCGCTTCCTGGCGATTGCTTGCATCGCCTTGCTCTGCGCGCCGACCCTGGCCTGCGCCAAAAAAGAAGAAGCCAAGGCGCAGTACGATCTGAGCGCGGCCTCCAACCAGAAATTCCTCGCGGACTATGCCGCCAAGCCCGGCACCTTCAAGACCGCGGACGGGCTGCTCTATCGCGTGCTCACGGCGGGCAAGGGCAAGTCGCCGCAATATGTCGATGACATGGTCAACGTTTCCTACAAGGGCGCGCTGATCAACGGCAAGGTGTTCGACCAGACCGAAAATGGCAAAACCGCCGACTTCCCCGCCGGCCAGCTCATTCCCGGCTGGGTCGAAGCGCTCTCCCTGATGAAGGAAGGCGACAGCTGGGAATTGGTGCTGCCGTCCGAGCTGGGTTACGGCGAATCCGGCGCGGGCAACGATATCCCGCCCAACCAGACCCTGGTCTTCACCATGACCTTGCACAAGGTCACGCCGGCGCAGCACTGAGGCCGGGCTCGATCAGAAATCGAATCCAACTTGTCATGGCCCGGGAGTTCGTAGCGACAGCGTGCGAACGGGCCATCCAAGTGACGCAAACGCATCTGCCGAGATGGAATGCGGTTCAACTGGATGGCCCACACGGAGTTTACACTCCGGCCGCGCTTCGCGCGGACCGGGGTGGTGGGCCATGACAAAATGCTCAATCAGAACTTATAGCTCGCCGTCACGCCGGTCATGCGCGGCGGCAACGGAATGCATTGCGTCACGCCCGAGGTTCCGGGCACGCCGAACGTGGGATTGGGCAGCGAATTCAGCGTGCCGTTATATTCCGGCAGGCACGCCTTGGTGTTGGCGACATTGTTCATGAAGAAGCCGATATCGGCGCCGCTCTTGCCGACATTGGTGAAATCGAGCCTGACGTTCAGCATGCCATAGGCGAAGGTCCGCTGCGACGGATCGAAGCCGCGCATGTCCGCCAGATAGCGGCTCTGCCAGTAATAATGGGTTGTCAGCAGCACATCGCCCAAAGGCAGTCCCACATCCGGATCGCCGAAATTGACCGTGGCGGAATAGTTGGTCTGCCAGCGCGGCACCGGAATGGGCGTGCCCGACAGATTGTTGTTGGTGGGCTGCAGATAGCCCGGCGGCGCCACAAAGGTGAAGTCGGTATAATAGGGATCGATATAGCTGCCCGCCGTATTCAAGGTCAGCCACTCGGTGGGCAGGATCGTGAGATCCCATTCGGCGCCATAGATGCGCGCCTTCCTGGCATTCAGCGTGATATTGTCGTTGAAATTGTTGATGCACTGATTGGCATTCAGCGCCGCCTGGGTGCAGGGACCGCCATTGGCGGTGGCCACGGTCACATTGGGTACCGTCTGCTGCACCTGGATATTGTGATAGGCGGTCTGGTAGAGCGCCAGATTGGCGCGCACCGGCATGCCCATCACCGCGAAATCCGACTTGGCGCCGACTTCGTAATCCTGCACTTCTTCCGGCAGCGCGGTCAGGGCCGCGATGTTGATCGCCTGGGTGTTGATGCCGCCGGAGCGATAGCCGGACCGCATGGTGGCATAGACCATGGTGCCCTCCCACAGATCATGGTCCAGCGCCAAAGTGTAAGTCGGCTTGTGATAGCTCTTGGAAATATTCGTGCCGCAGGCCGATTGCGGCAGGATTTTTCCATTGGCATCGGTGAGGAAGCAGAACTGGCTCTGCCCGGCATAGGAGATGCCGTTGATCACATAGGGCGTGGAAGTGAAGACCGCGTTTTTGCCCGGGGTAGCGCTGGCCGCCGGCGTCAGGATCGTCTGGCTGTTGATGCTGGCGAAACGCTCGTCATAGGTATAGCGGACGCCGGCGGTGACACGGGTGTCGGACCAGATGCTGTAAGTCGCCTGCGCGTAAGCCGCATAGGAGGAATTTTCCTCGCTGTTGTGGCTCCAGTCGGTGACGGTGATCTGTTTGGTGTTACTGGGTGCCGAACCGGCATTGGTCGAGAACAGATCCAGCATGCCGCCGTCATTGGGGCTCCGTTCGTTGAAATAGAACAGGCCCGTCGTCCATTTCAGCTTGTCGTCGAAAGCGCTGCCATTGACGGTCAGTTCCGACTGCCAGGATTCGTAATTCGGCGTGTTGTAGGAATAGATGTTGGTGGCGAAGGGCTGGCCGCGGCTCACCGCCGTGCCCGTGCTGTTCCAGGTGCGATAGGCCGACATCAGCTTCACATTGGTGTCGCCGAAACTCTTGTTGGCGGTGGCCGAATAGGTCTGATAGTGGCCGACATTCAGGTTGCTGACCGCCTGTTCCGTGCTCCAGAAGCCGTAAGTCTGTTCTCGCGCCAGCGAGTTCAGCACCGAATTGTAAGCGGTCGGCGACGGATTCGGATTTGAGGCGGTGTTGGCATCGAAGGTGAGAAAGGTCGGATCGACCTTGTGGCCAAGAAGATCGGTGAAGGTGGAGCAAGCGCCCGGAATGTTGCAGATCGACGCGCGGCCCAGCGATTTGGTGGTTCCGACGAAAGAATTCAAATCGTGATAGGTCGAGCCGGTGTCGTGCTCGGCCGCGACGTCGGCGCGCAACAGAAGGCTGAAACTGTCGTCCGGCTGCCATTTGAGCGAGAAGATGCCGCCCACCTTGTTGGAACCGAAAGAAGGCTGGTGATTGGAGGCGCCGCTCACCGGATCGAAGAAATGGTTGGAGACATAGCCGCGCTGATTGTCGAAATTCAGCGCCACGCGCGCGGACACGGTGTCGGAAATCGGCAGGTCCACCGCGCCCTGCAAGCCGGCGCGGCCATAATCGCCCAGGGTGCCCCGGACATAGCCGCCGAATTCGCTGCCCGGCTCGCGGCTGCGGTAAAGGATCGCGCCGCCGGTGGAATTGCGCCCGACCAGGGTGCCTTGCGGTCCCTTCAGAACTTCCAGGCTTTCGACATCGAACAGCGAACCGCCCAGGCCGACCGCGCGGGCATAATAAACCCCGTCCTTATAGACGGCGGAGGCGGTATCGAAGGCCAGGCCCGGATTGCCGCCGCCCGACGGAGAATCGAAATTGCGCTGGCCGCGAATGGTGACGTTGAGCGTGTCCTGGCGGAACGCGGTCGACTGCACATAGACCGAGGGCGACACGGTCTTCAGATCCTGGATGGTCAGGACATTCAGCTTGGTCAGTTCGTCCTGATTGAAGGCGTTGATCGAGATGGGAACAGACTGGGCGTTTTCTTCCCGCTTGCGGGCCGTGACCACCACGGTCTCAAGCGCGGATGCCGTCTGCACATTGGTCTGCGCCGCCGATGGCGCCAGGCCGGCGCCCAGCCACAAAGCCGACACCGCCGCGCCCATGAGAAACCGATGATATTGCATGTCCCCGCCCTCAACCCTGGCTTTTATGAGCCGAACCTGTACTGGAACGGCCCCCCGAAAAGAAGTATGGCGCCGCCGCCTGCTGCGTTAAATTGCAGAGCAAATAAGGGAAGTACAGGTTCGATCCTTGGATAATAGCAGGGAAAAATTCCCGATTTTCCTGCCATCGGGGCTCCTGTTTCTGGGGTTCGCCCTTGTCCTGGCGCTGAACTGGCCGGGCCAGATGTCCTATGACTCGGTGGTCCAGCTGGCCGACGCCCGCAGCGGCCAGTATGACAGCTGGCACCCGCCCGTGATGGCTTGGCTCCTGGGCCTGGGCGATCATTTGATGCCCGGCCCCGGCCTGTTCCTTCTGTTCGTCGCCGGGTTGTTGTTGGGCGCCTGG
>JAFECO010000192.1 GCA_018242085.1 Pseudomonadota bacterium | reverse complement strand
GGCCGGGGTCGCCTTGACCCTGTTGCGGTCTTGGCCGTCTCCGGGTTTCGCGCTTTATCACAGCACCCTGCTGCTGGGCCTGGTCTTCCTGGGCGTGGTCGTGACCTGCTTCTGGTATTACTGGCGGCTGATACGGGGCTTCATCCGGCTCCTGGACGACAAGCCTTATTGATGAAAAAGACGCCGCTGCATTTCGATCAGTCCCTGCCGCCGGTCTATGGGACGGAACAGCGCCTGTCGCCGCGCATCACGCGCCTGTTGGCGCCCAACCCCAGCCCCTTCACTTTCCGCGGCACCGGGGTCTATCTGGTGGGCGATGCCAAAAGCGTGACGGTGATCGATCCGGGCCCGAACCTGCCCGAACATGTCCAGGCGCTCCTGGCGGCGATCGCCGGCAGAAATGTTTCTCGGATTCTGATTACCCATACCCATCGCGATCATTCGCCCGCCGCCGCGCCGCTGAAGGCGGCCACGGGCGCGAAGACTTACGGATACGGCCCCCATGCAATTTATTCCCCCTCCGGCCTTCGCATCGCAAGCGCTGCTACGGCCACCTCCCCCGCCAGCGCTGGCGCGCGCGGGGAAGGCGGGGCTGAATTCGCTAATAAAGTAGAGGAAGGCGGCGACCGCGATTTTACGCCCGATGTGACGGTGCGGGACGGCGACATCATCGAAAGCGGCGCTGACCGTTTCCAGTGCGTCTTCACGCCCGGACATACCTCCAACCATATGTGTTACGCGCTGGATGGGGAGAAGGCGCTGTTCACGGGCGATCATGTGATGGGCTGGTCCACCACCGTGGTGGCGCCGCCCGACGGCGACATGGGCGCCTATATGCTGAGCCTGGAAAAGCTGATCATGCGCCGGGACAGGATTCTTTATCCCACCCATGGTTCGCCCATCCTCAATCCCGGCCCGTTCCTGCGCGCCTATCTGTCCCACCGGCGGATGCGCGAGACCCAGATCGCGCGCGCCTTGGAGCGCGGGCATGACACGGTGCCGACCCTGGTCCAGACCCTGTATGCGGGCCTCGCGCCCGCGCTCATCCGCGCCGCCACGCTCACGGTCGAAGCGCATCTCAAGCACATGGTCGGGGATGGCCGCGTGGCCGCGCTCGAAGATGGGCGGTTCGTCAAGCTCTGAAGCGGATCAGGAACTCAGCTTGGCGCGATAGGATTTCAGCAATTCCAGATTGCGGCCGAAATCGCGGGTGCCGGTTTCACTTTGCGCCCGCATGTCGAAGCGCGCGCCCAATGTGCCGGCCGGACGCACCCGGATCACAATGTCGGAAACCTGGCCGAACCAGAAACTGGTGGCGGTGGCTTCGATGCGGCCTTCTTTTTCGTTGTAATCGACAATGTGCCAGCCCATCCGCTTGGCGGCGTTGAAGCAGCGCCAGAACATCTTGCCCGGCGGCATGATCAGGGCCAATGGCTTGGTCAGTTCGGTATAGTAAGTGTGCAGCATGTAGCTGACGGTGTTGTACTCGCCGCGATAATGGATCTTCCGCGGCGCATCGAAGGGGCGCCCGCCCGATGGCTGCTTGGCCAGCGCGACAAAGAGGGGCGGGTCTTCGGGATCGGTGGTCGCATCGTTGATGGGCGGCGCCATCAGGCCCTGATAGACGGTGTGCAGGGGCACATAGAGCAGGAGCAGCGCGCCAAAGAACGCGATCATGCCGGCGCGCTTGGCGTCGCCGCGATTGTGCCGGAGCGCCGAAACCATCCAGAAGGCGGACAAGAGCAAGGCCATCATCGCCAGCACCACCGCTGCCGTCATGGCCTCCAGGCCGACAGTGAAAGGCGCGACGCCCGCCCGCACGGCGATCACCGCCGCGGCAGCGATGACGGCGGCGGGCACCAGGGCGGCCAGCGCCAGGCGGGCGGCAAGAACGGCAAAACGCATCGAAAGACTCAAGGATCGGCGGTCAGGCCAACCTAAAATCCGCGAACTGACGGCGCAATTGCGTTTTGAGAATTTTTCCCGCCGCGGTGTGGGGGATTTCGTTCACCATCACCACCCGGTCGGGCAGCCACCATTTGGCGATCTTGCCGCTGAGATGGGCCAGGAGCGAATCCGCCGTGGGGCTGGTGCCGGGCTTGGGCACCACGATCAGAAGCGGCCGTTCGCCCCATTTGGGGTGCGGCACGCCGATGGCGGCGGCTTCGGCGACATCGGGATGGCCCACCGCCAGATTTTCGATCTCGATGGTGGAGATCCATTCGCCGCCGGATTTGATCACATCCTTGGAGCGGTCGGTGATCTGCATGAAGCCGTTGGCGTCCAGGCTGGCGACATCGCCGGTGTCGAACCAGCCGTCGCGGTCGAAGGCCTCGCGTCCTTCGCCCTTGAAATAGCCCCGCGCCACGGCCGGGCCTTTGACTTTCAGCCGGCCCACGCTTTTGCCGTCGCGGGGGCGCGCGCGGCCTTCATCATCGGTGATGGTCATTTCCACGCCGAACAGGGGATAACCCTGCTTGCCCAGGACATCGATCTGCTGGGCCCTGGGCAATTCCTCCAGGGGCGGCTTGAGGGCGCTCATGCTGCCGGCCGGGCTCATTTCCGTCATGCCCCAGGCATGGGTGACGGCGATGCCGCGATCCTCGAAAGCCTGGATCATGGCGCGGGGCGCCGCCGCGCCGCCGATCAGCACCCGCTTCAGATGGTGCAGGTTAAGATTGTTGGCTTCCAGATATTGCAGCAGTCCCAGCCAGACGGTGGGAACGCCGCAGGTGGAGGTGACGCGCTCGCTTTCCATCAATTCGTACAGCGACGCGCCATCCAGCCTGGGCCCCGGCATGATCAGGCTGGCGCCTGCCATCGGCGCGATGAAGGGAACGCCCCAGCCATTGGCATGAAACATGGGCACGATGGGAAGCACCACATCGCTCGCTCCCATGCCCAGCCCCGGACTCTGTCCCGCCATCAGCGCGTGCAAAGTGTTGGAGCGATGGGAATAGAGCACGCCTTTGGGATTGCCGGTGGTGCCGGAGGTGTAGCAAAGCCCGCACGCGTCGTTCTCATGCACCGCAGTCCATTCGCGTTCCTTGCCCGCGATCAGATCCTCATACGCGATCAGTTTTCCGGGGAGCTTCAGGGCCGGCAGATGTGCCGCATCGCTGAAAGCGACGAATGTCTCGACATGTTTGAGATGCGGCGCAATCTGCTCCAGGAGCGGCGCGAAGCAGATATCGAACATCAGCATCCGTGCCCCGCCATGATTGGTGATCCAGGCGAGCTGATCGGGGAACAGACGCGGATTCAGCGTGTGATAGACCGCGCCAGCGCCCGCGATGCCATACCAGGCTTCAAGATGGCGATGGGTGTTCCAGGCCAGGGTGGCGATACGGTCGCCCGGCGTGAATTTGCGGCGGGCGAGAGCGCCGGCAAGCTTTCGGGCACGGATTCGGATCTCGGCATAATTTGTCCGGTGAATGTCACCTTCCACCGTACGGCTGACGATGCGGGCACCCGGATGATACAGGGCCGCATGGTCGATGAAGCGGTGCACGCGCATGGGCCAGTCCTGCATCAATCCGCGCATGGCTGCTCCTCGTTTTTGTGGCCCCAGCTTGCCACAAGATCGTGGCGATGGCGGCGCAAAAGGCTAAAGTCCCGGCGCTTTTGAAAAGGCGTGCCATGCCCCTCTCCAATGCCCAGATCCGCGACCTCAATGCCCTGTTGCATCCGCTCACAAATCTGAAGGCGCTGGCGGAGCGCGGCCCCCTGATCATCGAACGGGGCGAAGGCGTGCGGGTCTTCGACACCGCCGGGCGGGACTATATCGAAGGCATGTCCGGCCTTTGGTGCACCGCACTGGGCTGGGGCGACGAGGAATTGGTCGAAGCCGCCACCGAGCAGATGCGCAAACTCTCCTATGGCCATGTCTTTGGCGGCAAGAGCCACGAACCCGCCGCCGCGCTGGCCGAGAAACTGAAGGAGATTTCACCCTTTCCCGTGGGCAAGGTGTTTTTCGCCTGCTCCGGCTCGGAAGCCAACGACACCCAGCTGCGCTTCGCCTGGTACGCCGCCAATGCACGGGGACAAACCAGAAAGAAGAAAATCATCTCCCGCCGCATGGGCTATCACGGCGTCACCTTGGCGGCAGCCAGCCTCACCGGCATTCCCAGCATCCATCAGGGCTTCGATGCGCCGTTCGATTTCGTCCTGCACACCGACCTGCCGCATCATTATCGTGGCGCCGAGCCGGGCGAAAGCGAGATGGAATTTTCCGCGCGGCTGGCGGCCAATCTTGAGGCGCTGATCGAACGCGAAGGCGCGGACACCATCGCCGCCATGATCGTGGAGCCGGTGATGGGCGCGGGCGGGGCGATCG
>JAFECO010000191.1 GCA_018242085.1 Pseudomonadota bacterium | reverse complement strand
CCATAGGCCTGAAGCGTGCCCAGCACGATGCCGCCCGCTTCCGCCGCGATGGCGGCACGGGTCTGGCGATCTGCCCCGCCCATCACCGAACGGTCCGGATCGTGCGACCAGAGAAAGTCGTTCTCGGTCATCGGCATCTTGTCCAGGAAGGCGCAGGTCGCCAGATTTTGCTTGGGACAGACATCGCGCAGATAGCGTTCCGCCGTGCCGTCGCCCACCAGCCGGGCCAGAAGAAACGGCGGCGCGATGGGCGGCTTGCCCGTCGCTTTGGTCACGGCGACATCGACCGCGACATGCCCCACCCAGGCCAGCACGCCCGCGCCCGCCAGAAGCAAGAGATCGCGGCCGTGGCGGCGCCAGACCAAAGGCGCGGCCAGAACCAAAGTCACCGCCAGGATCGCCAGATGCGCTTTATGATAAAGGCCCGCCAGCGCGATCAGGCCCAGCCAGAAGAGATATTCCAGGCGCGGCATCCGTGGCGCATAGGCCAGCACCACCGCCACCGCCAGCAGCATCAGGCCCGCGAAGACATCGGGCATCGCCGCGACCACGAAGAAATTCAAGCCCGTCAGCAACGCCACGGCGCCCAGAACCGCGATGCGGCGCATCGGATCGAGCGGCACGGCATGGCGGGCCGCCAGCACCAGGGCCGCCAGCGTCACCAGCGCCTGGCCCAGCGCCAGCGCCCAGACCCCGCCCAGCCAATAGCCCGCCACATAAGTGAGGCCGTAATAGACCGAACGGGCGGTGGTGACGCCGTCCGCCTGGCGCGGCGTCAGCGCCGGCGCGGATGGCGCATGGCTGCCCTGATGCGCATCCAGGATCGATTTGGCCTGCTTGATCGCGGCATAGCCGGAATGGAAATAGCCCACACTGTCCGGATACATGATGGGCTGGCGGTTGACGAAAGCGGGCAACAACAGCCCCACCAGCAACAGCGCCAGTCCGGCCAGCCAGATCGCGCGGACGGAACCGCTTTCACGCATCCCGGCACCATCGATACTGGATGTTTCTCGAAGCCATCCCGCTCAAGACCATGGACGGGAAGGCTTTACAAGCCCGGACCTGGATCATGGACGGGCTTGAGGCGCGCGGAGCAGGATGAAATGCGGGGTGTGTGCCACCATGGGAAGCTCCGGCGGCAAGGGCCGGGTGAGAAGCTGGGCGTTGGCGACCAGCATGTAATCGAAGCCGGACGCCGCCGCCGCCGTTACATAACGATAAGGATCCAGATAGATGCCCGCCCGGCCGCCGGGACGCGTCGCCAACCGGTCCATCGCCGCCTTGAGCGGACCTTTGAGCAGCAGCGGCTGCTGGTTGGGATCGGCGAACAAAGGCCCCGCCTGTTCGTATTGGATGATCAGCAAGGGCCCGAACATTTCGCTGCGGGGAATCTTGGTCTCGTGATTGCCTTCGCCCACATTGACCGGAATGGTCAGCTGGCGGGGCGGGATCCGTGACGCCACCGCCGCATATTCCCGGTAGATTTGCGCATAGCCGTGCCAGCTGACGGCGATCGCCGCCAGGCGCACGCATATGATCGCGATCAGGGCGGCGGCGGCGATGCGCTCGGCCCCAGCCCATGCGCCTTGCCGCACGCACAAGCCGCCGGCCACCAGGAGCGCGGCGAACAAAGGCAGCCGGTCGGCGATGAAGGCCATTCCGAACATGGGCGGTATGGGGATCAGAGCCATCAGCATCGCCACGCCAACGGCAAGCCAGACGGCGCGCGCCAGCCACACCCGCCCCCGCCACATCAGAAAGACGATCACGCCCGCCTGCAGCATCAAGGTGGCGATGTCGAACCAGAGCGAGGGGCCTTCTTCCACCCGCAGGATCGCTTCGAGATGATTGAACGCATCGCGCGCCAGCCATGTCATGAAAGGCTCGCGATGGGCGGGCAGCGCATCGACCGGAACCCCGCCCATCACGCCCGCTTTCCAGGCGAGAAAATATGCGGCCGGAAGAACGGCCTGCACCGCCAGCAGCGCCAGCGCGCGGACAAGATCGCCCATGCGGCGCGGCGCGGCGCCGGGCTGGCGCGACTGGAAAAAGAACGCTGTTTCCAGCAAGGCCAGCAACAGGCCGTACAGGATGAACGCGATGCCGTGACAGAAAAAGACCAGCAGCGCCAGCACGCATGAGACCGGCACCGCCATGCGCGGACGGCCGCGATGGCGAAGCCACCAGCCCGCCGCCCAAAAGGCCAGCCCCAATCCCAGAAGGAAATTGGCGAAGCCCCAATTCAATATGTAGCTGTAGAGCAGCGGCACCAGCAGCAGCGCCGCCAAAAGCGATCCCTCGCCCGTCAGCGCGCGGCGAAAATACAGCACCCCGCCATAAAGCACCGCCAGGATGATGACGATGATCGCATGACCGGCGATCAGCGGCGGCAGGACATACAGCAGCGGCACCGCCAGCACATCGGCGCCGATATTGGGCAAGAGGGTCCAATGCGCCTGGTAATGGGCCTGGAGGAATTGGCTGGCGCCGATGCGCGACAGGACGAAGAACCGCCCCAGATGGTTGTAAAAATCGATCAGGGGCAGAACGGGGGTCGCCAGCAAGGGCAGCATCGCCACGGCGAACAGCCCCGCCGCCGCATAGGCCAAATGCCCGCCCCGCTCTTTCTTCGGATGATCCGTTTCCACCTAAGAGCCGCCCCGGCTTCCCGCGCCCCCAATACGGAACAGATGCGCGGGTTTCGCAAGCCCCAGCCGTCACGGACCCACCGGCATCGCGGCAGGCCGAAGCCGCGCCCGCCCGCTCAACCACCGCCGGATGGGCGCATCGAAACGATGCGCCAGATACCAGGACAGCCAGACAATGCCGGCGAGGAAAAGCAGGCTCACAAGCCAAAGCGGAAGATGAAGCCCCCGGAAAAAGACAAGCAGGAAAACCTGCAGCAATGGAAAATGAATGGCATAGAGCGGATAAGAGATGTCTCCCAAAGCCGCGCCCGCTCCGTGCAGAATTTCCGGCAATTCGATCCTCATGCTCAGCCACAACAGCGCGGGCAGCAGGACGAAGACAGCGACCAGGTCATACATTTCCCCAAAGGCCGGCGGCCAGGGGAATGCCAGCAGCAGGGCGAAACCGATGATCGGCAACAGTGCCATCGGGGAGCTTTTCCTCACGCGGCCAGGCAGGCGGGCCAGGAGAATGCCCAGCAAAAAGGCAAAGCAGACCCTGAGCAGGCCGAAACCGGCAGTGGACCATATCGCGCCCAGATCGTTATGGCCTTGGCGCAGGATGGCGAAAGCGAGCAAGCCCCCTGCACCCAGGCAGGACATCGCCAGAAAGCGGGAGGCCATGCGGCAAAAAAGCGCCGCGAAGCCGATATTGATGACGATCTCCAGAAACAGCGACCATGCCGGAGCATTGAACGGAAAAAGAAGCGTGGGTGAAGTCGGCGCCGGTAGCATGAGCGCGTTCATCGTGAAAGCGAACAAGGCCTCCACCGGGGTCATGGAATGCGGCAAAGATCCCATCGTCCGCGACACGACCCGGGCGATTCCCAGCAAAACGCCCAGCGCAAAAAGCGGATAAAGCCGGATGAAACGCGCTCCCAGGAACCGCGTCGCGGAAAGAGAATTTCTCAAGCGCGGCTCATAGGCCTTGGCCAGGACAAAGCCGCTGAGCATGAAAAAGAAATCCACCGCCAAATAGGCATGGGGAAACAGGCGTTGATGCGCGCCGTTGCCGATATGAAAGACCACCACACTCAGCGCGGCGATTCCCCGCATGGCGTCCAGGCCGTGGTAGCGTTTGCGATCCGTCATGGCAGTCGAGGAAGAATGGCTTGCGAAATATCACCCTCGGCCTGGAACCCGGTGATCGAAAAACGAATGGAACCGCCGTTCGTTCCGCGCGGGTGCGATGAAACTCTGTCCCGATATGGGATCGCTCGCGAAAATTATCGCTTCAACAGGGCGCTGCGACCGGCTTCGCGCCGATCTAATGCCCGGCCCGCAGCAGCATGAAATGCGCCGTACGAGCGACGACATCGAGATGGGGCGGGACCGGACGCTGCAGCAGATGGGCGTTGCAGACCAAGAGATACTCGAATCCGGCATTGCCCGCGGCCGTCATATAGGGGCCATAGTCGGTCGCGTTGGCATAAGGCACGCGCTCGGCCCGCTCGAGCCGCCCCGTCGCCTCTTTCAACGGGCCTCTGAGAAGCAGCGGGTGCTGGCCCTGGAACGCGAACAAAGGCGCGATCTGGTCATGTTGCGCGATCAGGAGTGGCGCATACATTTCACATCGCGGCACCTCGGTCTCATGGTGTCCCGCGCCCACCATCACACCCATGACGAGTGAGCCGCGAGGAACTTTCTGCGCGATCGCGGTGAATTCCCGGTAGTCGCTCGCATAAGACTGCCA
>JAFECO010000190.1 GCA_018242085.1 Pseudomonadota bacterium | reverse complement strand
ACATTGCGAAGATTACCCAGAAACGCGGCCATGTCCCCTCCCCGATTTGAGTCTGGCGGGGATGTTATGCGTTTCGCAGCGCCCCCGCTATTGGGAAGAGAGCCTTGGCTGAGGCCCACCTCCCCCGTGCGTGCGAAGCACGCTGATGGGGGAGGTGCCCGTAGCAGCGCTTATTCCGCGCGGGCGTGAGCCAGCGCGGAAAAGTAAGCTGCGCAGGGCGGAGGGGGTTAAATAGTGAGAGTCCTGGGTTTGGTGGCATTCAACCAGGCCACCACGATCAACCTGGTCACCATCACCGCTGTGAAGAAGGAGGTGATGATGCCCACGCCCAGGGTGACGGCGAAGCCCTTCACCGAGCCCGATCCCAGTTCGAACAGGATCAGCGAGGCGATCAGGTGGGTCATGTTGGCGTCGATGATGGTCGCCATCGCCCGGCGGAAGCCGGTGTCGATGGAGGCCAGGATGGAGCGGCCGTTGCGCTGCTCTTCCCGGATGCGCTCATAGATCAAGACGTTGGCGTCCACCGCCATGCCCATGGTGAGCACGATGCCCGCGATGCCGGGCAAGGTGAGCGTGGCGCCGAACAAGGTCAGCACCGCCAAGAGCAGCACCACATTGAGGGTGAGCGCGATATCGGCGAACAAGCCGAACAGCCCGTAACGCAGGATCATGAACAGCGCCACCGCCGCCAGGCCGGCAATGGCCGAATAGCGGCCGGCCTTGATCGAATCCGCGCCCAGTTCGGCGCCCACGGTCCGTTCTTCGATGATTTTCAGCGGCGCCGGCAAGGCGCCGGCGCGCAGCAGGATGGCAAGATTGTTGGCGGTCTTGGTGGTGAAGCTGCCGGTGATCTGGCCCGAACCGCCCAGGATCGGCTCCTGGATCACGGGCGCGGACAGCACCTGCTTGTCCAGCACGATGGCGAAGCGGTGCCCCACATTCTCCTTGGTGGTATTGCCGAATTCGCGGGCACCGACGCTGTCGAAGCGGAAAGTCACCACCGGCTGGCCGGTGCGAGAATCGAAGCCGGCGCCGGCATCGGTCAGCCGGTCGCCCGACACCATCACCCGGCGGTGCACCACGATGTTGGGGAGGAACTGCCGGGGATTGTCGCTCATCTGCGGCAGGATATCGTCGCCGATGGGCGCGGTTTTCGCGGCGGGATCGGCGCTTTCGTTCACCAGCTGGAAGGTCATCTTGGCGGTCTTGCCCAGAATGTTCTTCAACTGGTCGGGATCCTGCAGGCCCGGCACCTGGACCAGAATGCGGTCTTCGCCCTGGCGCTCGATGGTTGGCTCGCGCGTGCCCAATTCGTCGATGCGGCGGCGCACCACTTCGATCGATTGTTCCAGGATCTGCTGCTGGGCCTGTGTCTTGTAGGCATCCGTCATGCGCAGGTTGATCATGCCGCCGCCCGGCTCGGTCATTTCATACTGACGGGCGCCCGCCGACATCACCGAAGCGGAGGTGGTGGGATTGAGGTCGCTCACCAGCTTCTTGGCTTCGGCATAGCGCGCCATGTCGCTGACTTTGACGGTGACGGAATCCTGTTTGGCGACCAGATCGGTATAGCCGATGCGCGCCTTGCGGAAGGCGGCGCGGATATCGCCGATGGTGGCTTCGGCCTTGTCGCGCTGCACCTGGTCGATCTGGACTTCCAAGAGGAGCTGCGAGCCGCCCTGCAGGTCCAGGCCCAGGCTCACCGTGCTTTTGGGCAGGAAGGACGGATAGCGCTGCAGGATATTGTCGGGCAGCGCATTGGGCAGCGCGATCAGAGCCCCCGCCAGCACGACGAGGAAAGTTACAATGCGTACCCAGGGAGAAACTTGCAGCACGTCAGTTCTTCTCGTCGCCTTGCGCCCTGGGGCGAACGTCATTCAGGGAGGATTTGAGCACCTTGACCTGCACATTGTCGGCGATTTCCACCAGGATCTCCGGATCCTCGGCATTGGAGGATTTGACCACCCGCCCCACGATACCCCCCGTCACCACCGTGTCGCCACGGCGAAGCCCATCGATCTGCTGGCGCAGCTGCTTGGCGCGCTGCTGTTGCGGGCGCCAGAGAAGGAAGTAAAAGATCGCCAGCATCGGCACGATCAGCGTCAATGTCTGGAATGTCGGGTCGGCCATATTCATGGGTCGAAGATCTTTCACTTTGGCGCGGGATGAGGCCGGACTATAGCGGGGGCGCCCCTGTTTGCAACCGTGTAAAAACAAAGGCTTAGAGATGAAAAAAGGCGCCAAACCTCCCGCATCGGCCGAGGCAGACCTGGCGGCCCGCGTTACCGCCGCGCTGGAACGGCTGGCGCCGCCGCCCCTGCCCGCGGGCCTGCCCGCAAAAGGCGCCGCCTTTGTGTGGGAGCCTGCGATGGGCGCGCTGACGCCGGTGCCCCATGTCGCCAGCATCGACATCGCGCTGCTCAAGGCGATCGAGAACCAGCGCGAGACCCTCTTCGCCAACACGCGCCGCTTTGCCGACGGCCTGCCCGCCAACAACGCCCTGTTGTGGGGCGCGCGCGGCATGGGCAAAAGCTCGCTGGTCAAGGCGGTGCATGCCGAAGTCAATCAGACGCGCAAAAGCCCCCTCGTCCTGATCGAAGTCCATCGCGAAGACATCGCCAGCCTGCCGCAATTGCTGAGGTTGCTCCGGAACGACAAGCGCCGTTTTCTGTTGTTCTGCGACGACCTGTCGTTCGACAAGGACGATACCAGCTACAAATCCCTGAAGGCGGCGCTGGAAGGGGGCATCGAAGGCCGGCCCGGCAATGTGCTGTTCTATGCCACCTCGAACCGGCGCCATTTGATGCCGCGCGACCTGGTGGACAATGAGCGCGCCACCGCGATCAATCCCGGCGAAGCGGTGGAAGAAAAGGTCTCACTGTCCGACCGCTTCGGGCTCTGGCTGGGTTTCCACAATTGCAGCCAGGACGATTACCTGGCGATGGTGGAATCCTATGCCAGGCATTTCGGATTGAAGATCAAGCCGGAAGATCTGCGCGCCAAGGCCTTAAGCTGGGCGATGGGCCGCGGCGGGCGTTCCGGCCGCGTGGCGTGGCAGTTCATCCAGGACCTGGCCGGCGAACTGGGTACGCGGATTTAACGGAGCATCGGCCAGGAAAAGTGTGAAGCGAAGCGGAACGGTTTTCCGTCCGGCCGTGCGACCAAAATCAAGAATTACGAGCCATCAGCAATGGTTTCGGATTCACCGGCTGGGTGTCGCGGCGGATTTCGAAATGCAGCTGCGGCGTGCTGACATCGCCGGTCTGTCCCGCATAGCCGATGATCTGCCCCCGGCTCACCACATCGCCTCTGGCGACGATCAGCCGGTCGGCATGGGCGTAAGCGGTGACATAGCCGTCTTCATGCTTGATCAGCACCAGATTGCCGTAATCCTTCAGCTCATTGCCCGAATAGGTGATGGTGCCGCTGGCGGCGGCATGGATCGGCGTGCCCATCGCGGTGGCGATGTTGATCCCGTCATTGCGCTCGCCGTTGGCGGGACCGCCGAAATTCGAAATGATCTCGCCGGATACCGGCCACACGAAGCTGGGCGCATCGGAGGTATCGACGCGGGGCCGCTGATAGGCCGGCAGGTCGTTGCGCGTTACGGAACCGGATTTCGGCCTGGCCTTGGACGCCGCCACCTTGCCGCCCTGACGGACGCGCGGCAGATCGTTGCGCGTCACGTCATTGCGCGCGACGTGGCGCTTGGGAAGATGGTCGTTGACGCCCCAGTCGAACGTGGTTTCCGGGCTGGTGGTGCAGGCCGCAAGCCAGGGCGCGCAGATCAGCACAGCCAGGGCGACTTTCTTCAATGACCCGTCCATTGCTCATGCCTTCTGCATGATGTCTCGAAACGGATCATCTTCGTTAAGAATGAAGAAGACTTTAACTGTCCGGGGAGCGCCGGCCCGGGAAAGTGGGAACCGGTTTCCCGTCCAGCCGCGCGACCCAAATGAGTCCGGCCAAGTTCCCGGTTAATCCCGTGTTCATTTCCAGCCCAGCTTTTCCTGGAGTTTTTTCAGCACCGCTCCCTCGGTCAGGTTCATATGCAGCGGGGTTACCGAAATCTTTCCGCTGTAGACGGCGGCCAGATCGGTGCTGACGGGAGGAGAAGCCCGGCGGCGGCGCAGGCCCACCCAGTAATATGGCCGGTTGCGGGCGTCGCGGCGTTCCTCGATCTCGGTGGATTGGAGGTCGTAGCGGCCCTGCCCCACCAGCGCCCAGCCCTTCACCTCGGCGGCGGAACCAGAAGGGAAATTGAGGTTCATCAGCACGCCGTCCGGCCAGCCGGCGTCCAGCAATTGCCGGATCACGCCGGGAGCATGCACCTCGCCCGGCGACCAGTCGATATTCTCCCGCGTCACCTCATCGCCCGCCTGGGACATGGCCACCGACTTGATGCCCAGGGCGCAGCCTTCC